>CAZKOK010000368.1:0-4732 GCA_964554355.1 uncultured Spirochaetia bacterium
GCCGGGCTATCCTGATTCTGTTTATACGGAAATTGATAAAGCAAAAAGTTTTAATCAGAAATCTGCTATACTTGAAATCGGGAGCGGGCATGGAATTGCGACAGAAGAAATAATCAATAAATGGAATTGCAGCATCATTTCGCTGGAGCCGGGCAGAAATCTTTTTAATATTGCAAAACAGAGACTGAATCCTTGTTCGAATACGGTACTTTTCATCCGGACGGATCATTGGGGGCAGATATAAGATTGGTAACAATGCAGAAGATTGAACAGAGAAAAGCAGAAATCGCCGGAAGCGGTCTGTTCAGATTAATCAGACACTTCGAAACAATTAACAAAATCACTTTTTCCAATGAACGTTATATGAAACTCCTGAGAACATTTTCAACAAACAATATCCTGCCGCAGGTAACTATAAATGCATTTTATTTTAAAATGAAAAAGCTGCTGGACAGTTTCGGGGAATCTGTAAAACCGGATATTCTTGTTAATCTGGAAATCGCAGGGAAGAAATGATTATCCGGAGGGCTTTCTTTGAGAATACATCACGCGACGACGCTACGACGCGACGGGGGCAAAATATAAAGAAATATCTAATGGCTTTCGTGAAATATTATTTTCTCTCGGGAGTCATTGGAATTTTCATGAATCATCCCGCTCGTAGTGTCGTCGTGTCGCAGCGTGAGGCATTTATAGAGTTTCAGTCCAGCGCTTTAAGGATGTCTCCGTTCCTGCTGTTAAGAATTGTTAAAAGATCCTCATACTGTTCCTTCCGCAGTGTGATTCCTTTCTTGGTTGGCTTCCATTCGCCGTTGTCTTCGAAGTGCTTTCTTATATTCAGAAATTTAGTTCCGCGGAATTCGGAGACCGTTACAAAAACAGGTTCACGCACATCGCTTGTTCCGTCCGGGTTTATTCCGATCCTGGCAATTTCAATTTCGCCGTTTTCCATTTTTTACTCCATAATTATTACTGAAATTGTAAAATACCTTTTCCATAATTGCTTATATGAGTATACTCTTGGTATGAAATTATACAATACGATGACACGTTCACTTGAACAATTTCATCCGGCAGATAAAAGCAATGTAAAGATATTTACATGTGGTCCTTCGGTTTACCGCAGGCCGCACATCGGCAATTACAGGACTTATATTTTTGAAGATCTGCTTGTGCGTTATCTGGAATATAAGGGATACGGCGTAAACAGGGTTATCAATTTTACCGATGTTGAGGACAAGACAATCGAGGAATCGTGTGAAATGGGAATTTCACCTGAAGAACTGACTGATAAAGTAAAAAAGACTTTCAGGGACGAATGCAGGCAGCTCAATATCAAACTTCCGGACTTTATTCCTTCTTCTGCAACCTCTGTGGAAACCGCTGCCGAACTTATTCAGATTCTCATGGATAAGGGATATGCATACAGATATGACGGAAATATCTTTTTTGATCCGCTTAAGAAAAAGGATTTCGGAAAGCTTGCCAGGCTTGATATGAGTCGATGGCCGAAGAACAAGGTTCGATTTAAACTTGACACTTATCCCGGATCAAGGTGGAACCGCGGAGATTTCATCCTGTGGCACGGGTATCGCGATAACTGTCCGGCCGTCTGGGACACTGTTATCGGCAGGGGCAGGCCTTCCTGGAACATCCAGGACCCGGCCATGATTTACCAGCATCTCGGGACCCGGATTGATATCAAATGCGGCGGAATTGATAACATTGTGCGCCATCATGATTACAATATTGCAATCATGGAAGCGGTTTCCGGAAAGGAATTCTCGAAATACTATCTGCACGGCGAACATCTGGTTGTAGACGGAAAGAAAATGTCCAAGTCACTCGGGAATATCTATTATCCGGATGACATAATCAAACCGGATAAGGATGCAGAGTATCTGCGATTTTTTCTTTTCGGAAAACATTACAGGAAAAAACTGAATTTTACCCGGGAGGTTTATAATGCATCCTGCAATGAACTGGATGCAGTAAACTCAGCTATCAGCAGGATCCTGAACGGCACAGGCAGCCCCGGCCTGGCAGAAAAAATCCGCAAAGCATTCAATGCAAACATGGATAATGATCTGCATGTTTCCGGATTCATAAAGGAACTTAAGCCGATTCTTGCATCAGCCGAAAACTCCGGAGAAAGATTCAGCGAACCTGAAACAAAAGAACTTAAAAAAGTACTTGAAGGCATAAACGAAGTTCTTCATCTTTTCACAATTAATAAACCATAAATTTCCTGTAGGCGTCAACGATCGTTGACGCCTACAGGATCATTAACAAATGAATCTCCGAATATGCCGTCCCGCCTGCAGCGTCACAGCGGTGTCGCATAAGATAATTCAGACCTTCTGAAGATATTCATTGATCTGTTTCATGCTTCCAAGCTGTAAAAGATCAGCAGCAAATTTTTCCATATCCTGAAGGCTGTTTGCTGCTATTCTTTTCTGGGCCGTCGGTATTGAATGCGGGTCAAGACTTATTTTACGTATGCCGGTGCCGATCAGGAAAGGCAGAAAATGCGGGTCGGATGCTATTTCTCCGCAAATTGAGATATCGCAGCCGTTTTTGACCGCAGAAGTTATTATTCTGTTTATTGCCCTGAATACGGACGGGTGATGGGCTATATAAAGGTTTGATATTTCCTTGTTTGTGCGGTCCACCCCAAGCAGATACTGGATCAGATCATTGGTACCGATGCACAGAAAATCGGCTTCCATGGATATTTCATCTATAACTTCTATTAAAGACGGGAGTTCCACCATGGCGCCGATTTTCGGGTCCTTTATGCATTCGGTGTCTTCCTTTTCCAGTTCATAGATGCAGTCGGTCAGGACCTTTTTCGCTTCGAGAAAGTCATCGATGGAAGAAACAAGGGGAAACATTATTCCTGTTCTGCCCTCAACCCCGGCACGGAGCATTGCCCGCAGCTGGGTCTTGAAAATGTCCTTGTTTTTCAGTGAAAACCGGATAGCCCTTAATCCCAGAAACGGATTTGATTCACCTCTGTCCGGAATATAGGACAGTATTTTATCACCTCCGATATCAAGGGTCCTTAAGGTTACTTCCTTTCCTTCCATTTTACTGAATAGCTGTCTGTAAACGCGGACCTGCTCTTCTTCGCTCGGGAATTCATTACGGATCAGAAAAGGGAATTCACTTCTGTATAAACCTATGCCTTCGGCATTGTTTTCAACCGCGGTTTCAAGATCGCTTAAAATATTTATGTTGGCAAGCATCCTGATCTTTACTCCGCAACTTGTATGTGTCTGTTCAAGGGCCTTTTCTCTAAAAGCATTTTCCAGTTTCTCTTTCGTTGCTTCGTAACTGGCAATGACCTTTCTGTCGGGATTGATAATTATATTTCCCTGATAAGCGTCTATAATTACAACAGAATCATTTTTCACTTTTGATATTTGTTCGTTTTCACAGAATATAACGGGAATATTCAGCGATTTGGCAAGGATAGACAGATGTGCTGTAACACCGGTACTTAAAAGAATCATTCCAAGCGCTCCCTGCGCTGATATTTTTATAAGCTCGGACGGCAGTACTTCGTCTGCAATGATTATTTTCCCGCTGTATTCCGCTGCGGGCGCGCAGTTTCCTTCAAGATTTCGCAGGATCCTGTGACCGAGGTCCTTGATGTCCATTATCTTTTCCCGTATCCGTGCATTTTCACTGCCAGAGAAAATATCTATGTATTCCTGTACAGTGGCGATAACTGCGTTCCGCGCTGTTTCGCCCTGTTCGATTTTTTCCGACATCTTGCCTGAAAAACCCGAATCCTGCAGCATTAAAAGATGGGATGAAAAAATAAGCGATGCGACATCCGCATAGTGAAGGGAAAGACTCTCCTGCAGTTCCTCGATTTCCAAAATGGTCTGGTTCAGCGCCAGAGTAAAATCTCCGGGAATTTGATCAGTGATGCAGTTTTCCTCCGGATCGGTTATCCAGCTTTCCTGGTTAATTATTATCGAAAGACCGATTGCGATACCTTCCCGTGCCTTCTGTCCTTTTACAAGTGAAAGGATTTCACCGGCCCTGTTTTTTTCCTTTCCCGACTCTTCATTTATGAGCATCAGGAGACGGGCATTTTCCATAAGTGATGCGAGCTGTGACGCAATGGCCTTTATCGCCCTTGCATCATGTTCGCTGAAATATCCGGGCCTTGAGTGCTGGAGTACAATCGCTCCTATCCTCTGAAGTCCGATGTGTATAGGCACTACCAGAAAGGCCTCGTATTTTTCCTCGTTTGTCCCGGGGACAGGTTTGAAAAACGGGTTTTTGGAACCATGGGCTTCGCGTATTATTCTGTATTCCTTAAGGGCTTTACCGGTCAGGCCTTCGCCGAGATAAAGCCTGACTTTGCCGACCGATTCAGGAGACAGTCCGGCAGTTGCCGAAAGGGTAAGATAATGGTCTTCATCGTTATACAGATAGATTGAACAGACCTCGGCCAGCATGTGGCGTGAAAGTATGCGGACAGTCTGGTCAAGAAAGTGGGGAATGTCGCCTGCCTTTTTAAACATGCTTGAGATTTCGCTTACACTGCAGATTAACTCTACGTTATCCTTCCGCTTCATTGTCTTTTCGGATACCTCCGTTTTTCAATGAAAGTATACAACCAGACACAGCGGAACGGCAAGAAGACTATCGGATTCTTTTTCCGCATAAATGACAGAATTTTATAGTTTTTTCCGTTTTAAGCGGAAAGCCGATC
>CAZKOK010000369.1:0-4722 GCA_964554355.1 uncultured Spirochaetia bacterium
CGATATAATGTTCCTCTGGTCTCTGGTAGCTGCAGGTTTCGGGATGTCTGTGGTTTTTCTCGGGAATACCAGTTATATATCCCGCATAATTTATTCCGGTGAACTGGATGTCTATCTGACCCAGCCCAAGCCTGTGCTTCTTAATGTAACGGCCTCAAGGATGGTTGTGTCCGGCTGGGGCGATATTATTTACGGCATTCTGCTTTTTTTTATAGCGGTGAAATTCTCCCTGCTTTCATTTCTCGTATTCGTGTTCGGATCGGTCCTCTATGCGCTGATGATGGGCGCGTTAAGGGTACTTTATCATTCATTAACGTTCAGGTTCGGTAATGCTGAAGACTTTGCCCAGACGATGTCGGATCTTTCGATTAATTTTGCTCTTTATCCGGGTTCAATTTTCAAGGGGGCTGCAAGTATATTTCTCCATTCACTTGTTCCTGTTGCCTTCATGGTTTACCTGCCGGTTTCCCTTGTTAGGAATTTCTCCATACTTACTGTCGGCATAATACTCGGGGCAGACATACTGATAATTACCCTGAGCATTTTAATTTTTTACAGGGGATTGAAAACTTATGAATCGGGCAATAAAATAGGCACACGCTTATGAAAAAGTTTATCTGTTTTTACGGTGAAGAATTATGGTCTGTCAGTGAAAATTACACGCCCCTTACAGAAGATGAATTTGAAAGATTTTTCAACTGCAGGAATTTTATTCCCCTTCCTGAAACAAACGGGGAATATTTTCTTGTTGATCTAGATGAATGTGTAGGCACGCTGCCGATTGAAGGCTATCTTGTTGATCACAGAGACCTTATACTGGGAGAATCATACCGGCCGCAGATTGTACAACTGACTGCTTCGGCACGCGGATATCTTGAATGGCTCAGGACATCAAAATACTGCGGAAAATGCGGCGGCAGGAATGAGTTTGACTATGACGAAAAAGCGGCTGTGTGCAGAGGCTGCGGAAATATGAAATATCCGAGGATATCACCATGTGTGATCGTTCTTGTACATGACGGAAATAAAATTCTTCTTGCAAATAATGTGCGGTACAGAAGCAGAAATCTGTACAGCCTGCTTGCCGGCTATCTGGAACCGGGAGAAAGCCTAGAAGATGCAATCCACCGGGAAATCTTTGAAGAAACCAATATACGGGTAAGCTGCCTTGAATACCGGACCAGTCAGTGCTGGCCTTTTCCCCAGCAGCTTATGGCAGGTTTTTATGCGAAATATGAATCAGGGATCATCAGGCTGCAGGAAGATGAACTTTCGGATGCCGGATGGTTTGATATTGATGAACTGCCGATGATTCCGCATGAAACTACAGTAGCCGGGAAACTGATACAAATGTTTGTAAGTGAATGCCGGTCAAAATAAATCCTGTAATCAGGATCAATATCCGGAATTTAATGGAACAATAATCAAAAAAATGCTATTGTGTCTCTTCCGGAGATACACAAATGAAAAAACATCATCAGCGTGAAAAAATGCTCTCCGAAATGCCGGTAGGTCCTCTTCTGGTAAGGATGTCTGTTCCGGCAATAATCGGTATGTTCGTTAATGCGCTTTACAATCTTGTAGACAGGGCATACCTGGGACATTTGCCCGGTGATGCCGGACGGAACGCAATAGGCGGGCTGACAGTGGCATTCCCTGTGCAGACAATCGCTCTTGCCTGCGCTCTTTTCCTGGGCATCGGGGCAGCATCTGTTATTTCAAGGTCACTTGGCCGCAGGGATTATGAAAAAGTCCAGATAACTGCCGGAAATGTATTTATCATGAGTATCATTACCGGAGCCGTTCTCGCGCTTGGAGGCAGCTTGTTTGCCGATCCTGTAATAAACACACTCGGATCGACAGATCTGCTGAAGCCTTTTGCGAAGCAGTATCTTCAGATAATTTTCATAGGGTTCATTTTTACTCTGCCTACAATAACAATGAATAATCTGATCCGCGCCGAAGGCAAGGCCACTATGGCCATGGTAACGATGCTTTCCGGGGCTGTAATGAATATGATTCTGGACCCTGTTTTTATCTATGGATTCGGTATGGGTATCAGAGGGGCTGCAATTGCCACCGTAATTTCACAGCTGTTTTCATTTTCATGGGTGATGCTTTATTTCTTTTCCGGTAAAAGCCTGATCAGGATCAAACCGGCAAACTTTAAGCCGACCGGAATAATAACAAAAGAAGTGCTTCCATTAGGCTTTGGATCTTTTATCCGTCAGATCAGCGGGGCGGTCCTGATAATTGTAATAAATTTTTCAATGAAAAAATACGGAGATGTTCTGGGCAGGGATGGTTCCAGTATTGCCATATCGGCATTCGGTCTGGTCAATTCCCTTATGGTATTTGTCCTTATGCCGATTTTAGGCATAGGACAGGGGATGCAGCCTGTCGTCGGATATAATTACGGGGCCGGCAAAAACGACAGAGTCAGGACTTCAGTCAGAATAGCTTCGGTTGTTTCGGTAATTATCGGATGTTTCTATTTTATTCTTATGTTCCTGTTCCCCGGGTTTTTTATAGGAATATTTTCAAGTGACAGTCTTATAATCGAATTCGGCAGCCGCTTTCTGAAGACGGTCGTGCTGATGTTTCCGGTTATTGGTCTGCAGATAATTGGTTCCGTTTTCTTTCTCGCAATCGGAAAGGTAATCCCTTCGATGATTCTTTCAATGCTCAGACAAGTCATTCTTCTTATTCCGGCCGCACTGATATTGCCGCGTTTTTTTGGACTTGACGGTGTTCTGGCCGCTTTTCCGGTTTCCGACGGTCTGGCAACCCTTATATCGGTTATCTGGATGTATCTTGGCATGAAAAGGGAGAAAATTCTGGGTCAGGATCAAATAAAGGAACCGGCTTTGAATGAATGAACAGGAAAAACTTCTTGAAAAGATATTGAATGAAATTGAGAAGAATCTTGAGGCTGACGGCAGCTGGGTGCTTTCCGCTGAAAGTGCAGGCAGAATTACGGGATGTATAAATGCGGACCTGTTTTCAAGGCTGTATGAAATAAAGGAAAAACACGGCCTTGAACTTGTGACAGATGAATTCAATAACGATACAGTCCCGGAACTGCTGCTTTTCCTCGAGCTGAGAGGATTCGGCAAAGCTGAAGAATTTCTTGTGAAAGCAGGATTTTACCTCAATTACAATATGCAGGAGGAAGTATATAACAGCTTTATTTCTGTAATTAAAAGAAAAACCGAGTCGCATACCATTGATTTTGATCAGTTTTTGTTTCTGAATCAGAGGAACGGTGACCCGCGTATTACCGCTTCTCTTTATCTTGAAAAAAATTTTGACAGGGAGAGCCTGATGCATTCAGCATGCTGTGAATATGCAGATGCTGGAAATTTTACATATCCAGAATCTGCCATCAGATCCGCAGAGGATTATCTCAGGCTGCTTTTTATAAGACATATAATTTCCTGGGAACAGTTTTTTTACAGGATCATCGGCGAACTTCTTGATTTTTACTATTCTGTTTACAGCTGTGACAGCAGAGACGGAAGCGGCTTTGACGATATTCCGGAAATTGTCAGAACAGCCATGAAAATATTCAGAATTTCTGACAGACAAATGGAAAGGGACATTCTACGGAAAAAATACAGGGAGCTTATAAAGAAATTTCATCCGGATATAAACAAAGCCGGAGAAGAGCAGACAAAACAGCTTATAAAAGCATATGCGGTGCTGAGCTCTTATCTTGATTGATCTTATGCTTAAAATATATAATAAAGAAGGGCAATAAGATTTACATTCCGAAAAGGAGCATAAATGAAAAAGTTTCTTATTGCTGTTATGCTGGTCTGCGTTTCTCTGCCGGGATTTTCAAAAGAAGAAAGCAAAAAATCAGAAGCAGGAGTTTTCGGTTCACATTATAATGGCGAAGGGTTTGCACTCAGATTCAGTTTCGGGCCCACGACAAACAGGGGCATGATTCTGATTCCGGGAGTAGAGCTGATAATGGGAATGACAGATCCGGACGGATTGTTTCCTGTCGACTGGGGTATCCTTGGAGCGGCCATAATCAGACTGGCACCTGATACAAGCGGTGTCGGAGGCGGCGCGTTCGCTACTGCACATTTCGGTTTAAAAGCGCTGGATAATCCGGTGCTGAAAAACATTGATATTTTGCTGGGACCGGGTATCGGATTTATAGGCTGGTATAACGGTTTTTCATTCCTCGGAACAGCGGGGCTTCAGTATTTTATAACTGAAAAAATATCAATATATCTGGAGTACAATTTTTTTAGCGATTCATCGGGAAATCTCGGAATTAATCTGCTTTTGTGATTTTTATCTGCTTCATTAAATTTGCAAACTTCATTTTTTTCAATTATTCTGAATTCCAGATAAATATTTTCAGGCAGGCATAACGGAATGAGACGAACGGGCTTTTTAACGGTTGAAACTGATATCAGGATTTCAAGAGACAAACTGATAATCCATCCGAATGACGGATATGATCTTGGGCTTATGAACAGGCAGTATGATGTCGGAATGTTTTTTAATGAAAAAATTGAAGTTTTTGAGAAATCCACACCTGCTACAGTGAACGGTTCAATTTTACTGGAAAATAACTGCAGACACGGAGCTATTGCGATGTCAAAAAAACAGTGGCAGGAACTTGGACAGCCCGAGAAAATCATGCTTGTCTACAATGAGGGAAACCTTTTACTGATCAGTAAAAGTCTGTAATCTGTCAGAGGG
>CAZKOK010000370.1:0-4692 GCA_964554355.1 uncultured Spirochaetia bacterium
TTTGTTATTACTGCCTCTTCGGAGAGTACAGTGATATAGGCTTTCAGTTCTTCAAGGCCTTTTTCGACGCCGCGGATTTTACAGAAGACTGGATTGAATGCATCGGTGCCTGCTTCTTCAATCCTTGCGTATATGTTTTTGGCGAACGGCGAGCATTTCAGTTCCACCTTAACCTCTTGTTTTAATGCAATTCTGATATTACAAAGCTTGCTTTATGACTCCCGCTGGTTTAAGATTTAGTCCGGGGAGAGTCAAGACACAGTGGCTGATAGTATAATAATCAGTGAAATACTTTCAGGCAAGGACCTGAAGGCTTTTATAAAATTCCCCAACATCCTCTATAAAAACAGCAAATCTTATGTGCCGGCGCTTTCTGCCCGGGAAAAAAAACTGTTAAGCAGGAAAAAAAATCCGGCATTTGAATACTGCAAGGCAAGATTCTGGCTGGCCAGAAAGAACGGAAAAGTTACCGGCAGGATTGCAGGAATCTGGAATCCTCTCCATTTTGAGGCCTGGAACAGAAAACTTCTGCGTTTCGGCTGGTTTGATTTCATTGATGACAAAAAGGTCTCGGGTCTTCTGTTGAAGGAAGTTGAAAAATGGGCTTCTGAACTGGAATGCGAAGGTGTCCATGGTCCGCTGGGGTTTACGGATCTTGACAGAAAAGGAACCCTTATAGAAGGATTTGATGAGGCGGGAAGTTATCCTACTCTGTACAATTTCCCCTATTACATGGAGCACCTGAAAAATCATGGTTACGGTAAGGAAATAGACTGGGTTGAATATGAAATAACGGTTCCGGGCGAGGTCCCTGAAAAAGTCAGGAGGGTAAATCAGCTTGTCCTCAAAAGGTCAGGTCTTCAGTTTATGGAGCACGTTCATTAAAGGAACTCCGGAATTATTCAGCCAGTGCATTTTCGCTGATGAATGAGAGTTACAGTCATGTCTACGGTTATACAGAGCTGAGTCCGGCCCAGATAAAATTCTATTCACATGATTATTTCAGATATGTAAGCCGCCGGTTTACCAAGCTTGTAATGAATGAAAAAAAGGAGCTTATCGGATTTGCGCTGACCCGTCCGTCAATGACAATAGTACTTCAGAAGACAAAGGGAAAGCCAAAAATATGGCACCTGATCCGGATGGCAAAACTCTGGCGCCGGAACACTCATCTTATAATGTATTTTATAGCAGTCCGCCGCGACTTTATGAACAAGGGTGTTGCGGCGATTGTCCTTTCCGAGATCACAACCGCCTGCATCGAGGCCGGCATTAAAACCGCCGAGACCAGCGCCGAGATAGAAACCGATACCGCACTGCGCGGTATGTGGAAAAACTACGAAAGCCGTATTCACAAGGTACGCAGGGCATTTATAAAGCTGTTTTCATGAAGACACTTTTAAAAATACCTCACGCAACGACGCGACGATAAAGAACGGCGCTACGGGAGTAAAGTGCAAAGAAAAAATAAATGGCTTCCGTGAAATATATTTTTTCATGGAAGCCATTAATATTTATTTATTTTTTTGTCCGTAGCGTCGCTTTATAGCGTTGCGTCCGTTGCGTGAGTCTTTTCCTAAGAAGCCTCCGGATGTTCAAACTGGCTGTTGTAAAGGTCTGCGTAAAACCCGCCTTTGGCCAGAAGGCTTTTATGTGTTCCCTGTTCGACGATGTCGCCTTCATTCATTACCAGAATAAGATCGGCGTTTTTAATTGTTGAAAGACGGTGGGCAATGATAAAGCTTGTTTTGTCTTTCATAATACCGTCCATGGCTTTCTGGATCAGGATTTCAGTGCGGGTGTCGACTGAGCTGGTTGCCTCATCAAGAATAAGTATCCTCGGGTCCGAAAGAACCGCGCGGGCTATGGTCAGAAGCTGTTTCTGTCCCTGGGAAATGTTTGCGGTCTCTTCGTTTAATATCATGTTGTAGCCATTGGGCAGTGTATGAATGAAGTGGTCGGCATGTGCGGCTTTCGCGGCTTCAATTACTTCCTCGTCTGTTGCATCGGGCCGGCCGTAGCGGATGTTTTCCATAATGGTGCTGTTGTAAAGCCATGTGTCCTGGAGTACCATTCCGAAGTTGTTGCGCAGATCGTCGCGCGTAAATTCCCTGATTTCATGGCCGTCAATCCTGATTTCACCGGAGTCTATGTCATAAAAGCGCATCAGCAGTTTGACCATAGTGGTTTTTCCTGCACCGGTAGGCCCGACGATTGCTATTTTCTGGCCGGGTTTGACTTTTGCTGAGAATTTTTTAATTACCGGTTCTTCGGAATTGTAACCGAAGCGGACATTATTAAACTCGACTGTTCCTTCAATTCGTTCAATTTTGACCGGATCCTGTGTTTCTGCGATTTCCTGCTTTTCTTCGAGGAATTCAAAGACACGTTCTGCTGCTGCTGCAGTCTGCTGAAAGACATTGCTTATGTTTGCTATCTGCATGATAGGCTGGGTGAATCTGCGGATGTATTGAATAAATGCCTGGATATCTCCTACCTGCATCGCTCCGCTGGCCGCAAGATATCCTCCAAGAATTGCAATCCCCACATAACCGAGATTCGATATGATACGCATCATGGGCATCATAAGATGAGATAAAAACTGTGACTTCCAGGCTGAACTGTAAAGGACTTTGTTGTTCTCTTCAAATTTTGCAATACTTTTTTCTTCACCATTAAAAGCTTTCATGACCTGATGTCCTGAGAACATTTCCTCGACATGACCATTGATATGGCCAAGATAAACCTGCTGTTCCTTGAAATATTTCTGTGATCTTTTCACTATGAATCCCACAATTCCGCCTGTCAAAGGCAGAATCAGCAGCGCAACCAGCGTCATCCTCCAGTCAATCGACAGCATCATAATAAGGAAACCGATAACTGAAACAACGGATGTAATAATCTGGGTAAGGCTCTGGCTTAAAGACTGGTTGATGATATCCACGTCATTTGTAATTCTGGAAAGCACTTCACCATGTGTGACTTTATCGTAATATTTCAGCGGGATCTTACTGATCTTTTGTGAGATATCTCTTCTGAACCGGTATGCGATATCCGCTGATACTCCTGACATCATCCATCCCATTATGTAGGCGAAAATGGAAGATATTGAATAAAGAACAAGAACTTTTAACAGGATTATCCCGATTGCGGTAAAATCAATACTGATATTTCCACCGATCGAAGACATGACTCCTTTAAACAATTCAGTTGTTGCATTACCGAGTATTTTTGGTCCGGCTATCATGAAGCATGTTGATGCTGTTGCAAAAATAAATACAAAAATAAAGGTAACCCTGTAATTTTTCAGGAACTTAAGCAATCGTTTCATTGTGCCCTTGAAATCAACAGCTTTTTCGCCTTTCATCATGGACATCGGGCCGCCTCGCATTCCGCGCATAGGACCTCTGCTTCTGCCGTGTCCTGTCATTGGTCTGTTCCTGTCGCTCATGCCAACTCCTTTATGTCCAGCTGGGACACTGCAATTTCTTTGTATTCAACGCATGTTTTAAGCAATCCCTTATGAGTTCCCATGCCTACAATTTTTCCCTGATCAAGCACAATTATCTGTTCGGCATTCATGATTGTTGATACCCTCTGGGCGATTACTATAAATGTGCTGTCGCCGGTCTTTTCCTTAAGGGCCTTTCTTAAGGCTGCATCGGTTTTGAAATCTACCGCGGAAAAGCTGTCGTCGAAAATCAGTACAGGGTATTTTTTTACAAGAGCTCTGGCAATCGAAAGCCTTTGCTTCTGGCCCCCCGAAATATTGGACCCGGCCTGTGCAATAGGAGAATTTATCCCTTCCTCTTTTTCGTTTACAAAATCTTCGGCCTGTGCAATCCCGATTACATCGTTCAGTTTCTCATCACCGGCATTCTCATCTGCGTATTTCAGATTGGTTTTTATTGTTCCTGAAAAGAGTGTTGTCTTCTGCGGTACATACCCGATCTGGCCCCTAAGGTCATGCTGCTTCAGTTTTCGTATATCAATGCCGTCCAGAAGAATTTCGCCTTCGCTTACGTCGTAAAAACGGGGAATCAGATTTACGAGGGTGCTTTTGCCTGCGCCGGTTGAACCGATTATCGCAGTAGTCTTGCCGGGTTCAGCTGTAAAGTTCAGATTGCATATAGCAGCTTCATCAGCACCGGGATATCTGAATGAAACGTTTCTGAATTCAATTCTGCCCGATGGTTTTTCAGGAAGCGGCTGTGGATCCGCCGGATCCTTGATAGATGATTCTGTGTCCAGTACTTCTGCTATCCTGCCGGCGCTTATTGCTGCCCTGGGCAGAAAGATAAACATCATTGTCAGCATCATGAAAGACATTACGATCTGCATTGAATACTGCAGAAAAGCCATCATGTCTCCGACCTGAATTGCAGATGCCGCGATCTGTTTTGCGCCGATCCAGGTGATAACTATTGAAATGAGGTTCATTAACAATGTTATTACAGGCATCATCACAACCATTACCCTTAATACAAAGAGATTGACTTTTGTCAGATTTTTATTGGCTTCGTCAAAGCGCTGTTCTTCAAACTTCTGCCTGTTGAAAGCCCTTACAACAAGAATTCCCGACAGGTTTTCTCTTGCTACCAGATTAAGCCTGTCTATTAGTTTCTGAATCAGTTTAAATTTCGGCATGGCGATTGAAATTACAACGGCCACAAGCATAAGAAGCAGTAATAC
>CAZKOK010000371.1:0-4683 GCA_964554355.1 uncultured Spirochaetia bacterium
CGTAGTGTCCGATAAAAACGGCAAGCTTGTTAAAATTTCAAGACAGTCCTTTATTTTGGTAATAAAAAAATATCCTCATTACGGACTGTTTTTGTCAAAACTTCTGGCCAGAAAACTGGTCAGGGCGAATGACAGATGGGTAGTGGAAGGATAGAATAAGCCGAAAGGGATTATCTGATGACAGTTGCCGGTGTTGCAATAATTTTAACAGGTCTGGGATTTGCAGTCCTCAAAACAGCAGGAGCCATTCCTGTTTTTCTTGATAAATTTGCAGCATTATTCAAACTGACTTTTCTGCAGCTGAGTCTGCTTGTTGCGCTTGCCGGAGGGCTTGTCCTGCTTACCGACCTCATCATTACCTACTATAAATTCCATCCGGTCAATTTCAATAAAAACAGGGAAAAACCAGAAGAAACGAACGAACAGGACTCACGCTAAGAACGCAAAGATAAAGACGGCGCAACGTCGGATAATGGTTTTTACAACAACCAAAAACCTTATCTCACATATATTATATAATACTCGGAAGTCCCTTGCCCTGTGGTTCTATAATTATCTCTTAGCGCTGCTTTTTTCTTTGCGCTCTTAGCGTGAGGTTTTCCGGGATCAGGTAATTGATACAGTTTTCTTCATACAGCAGGTATTTCTTTTTATTCTGGCTGAGTATTTCCAGCTTTGTCTTCCTGCTGCAGCCTGTGCAGCCGGATTTTCCGGAAAAATAACAATGCCTGCTGGTAAACAGCGGGATGGAAAAATGGTCATACCCATAAATTTTAATTACATCAGTATCGAATTCAGCTGTCCGGTCTTCAATCCAGGGAACAAAAGCAGAAATCCCGGAAATATTCTGCCTGAAAAAGTCCAGGCTTTCACTGTTTGCGCAGCAAAGGGCATAATCAATAAAGAATTCATACCCCTTTCCTGATAATTCCCGGGCCCACATCAGGTGAGCAGGGTTGTTAAGCCCGACTAAAGGCTTTTTTCCGGCTGCTGTGGTTTTTTCCAGGATTTTCTTTAAATCAGCCAGATATTTATCAGTTTTGAATTGGACAGGATTCAGAGGAAGTAGCGAATACGGGCCGGTTTCTGCAGGTTTCTGCATGCCTTTATCTGAAAAATCAGTGAAAAACGGCAGAGGACTTTCACCCTCCGGACTTAATTTCCCGCGTTCCCATTGTTTAATGGGGACAGACCCCTTTTTGGCGGCGGTATTCAGATATGGGTTCGAATTTTCAGTAAATTCCAGGTATTTCCTTTCCAGAAGTGCAAAGAAATCATTTTTTACTGCTTTCAGCAGGGACGGAGGTGCAAAAATCCTGTCCTTCATATCGTTTTTATAGATAATTTTCCTGGTATCAGAACAGAAAAGCGAATCTCCGCTTTTTGAAAGAACGGACCGGAACACTTCATCGAAACTTTTGCTTCCTGTGGATTTACTGAAATCAGCCTTGTATGTTTTTTCTGCATGAAAAAGGGATTTCAGACGGATGGAATCGTTATAGATTAAAGCCGTTATGGCGGCCGCTTTTCTGAATTTTATGAGTTTTCCGGGCTTTGATTTTCCTTTATATGGATTTTCCGCAGACGATATTTTGAAAAAAACACCTGCTACCGGTTTATTAACCTTTATTTCTGTTGTTTCACCCGCTTTTACATTGAATATCTGTTTGTCTTTTTTTCTGATAACAGGCCAGGCCATTTTCAGGGTTTCGGGCAGTCCGTTTTTATCAGGTCCGAAAAAAAACATTACTCCGTCCCTTGCCGAAAGGTCTGTTTCAAGCTTAAGAACGGCAGTTTTTACGCTGCATGAAATGACTTCTCCGGCTTTAAGCCCTCTTGTGCCCGGATATTCAGAATCAGTCATTCCGCTTATGCGGGTTTTTGAAAAACCGGGCCAGGATGTCCGGCTGAAGCTTGTGACAAGCTGCTTTTCAAGCTCCGGATCGGAGGTGTTTTCATCAATTATCTGTCTGTAATATTTTGCTGCAAGGCCGGCATACTGCGGACTTTTCATTCTGCCTTCAATTTTCAGAGAACTTACACCGCACTTTTCCAGTTCGTGAATTGTCGTACCTCTGTGCAGGTCTGCCGCCGAAAAGTAGTAGCCGCTGCCTTTCGGTGATGAGAACCATGTGCGGCAGATCTGCACGCATTCTCCCCTGTTTCCGGACCTTCCTGTAATTGCCGAAGATGCAAAGCAGTCCCCCGAAATGCTGTAACACATGGCCCCGTGGACAAACACTTCAATTTCCATTTCCGGTACTTCTGAATGTATTTTTTCTATTTCTTCGGCCGTCAGTTCTCTTGCCGGGATGATTCGCCTGATGCCTGCTTTCTGCATAAACCGGGCGCCGTCTGCGTTATGTACAGCTGTCTGGGTGGAGGCGTGCAAAGGAATTTCAATCTGCATTCTTCTGACAAGATTCAGAACGGCAAAATCCTGCATAATGATTCCGTCCGTTTCCAGATATTCAAGAAAGCGCAATGTTCCGGCCAGTTCGCGAAGTTCAGTCTCCTTAATTACAGTATTTACAGTACAGTAAAGTTTTTTCCCTTTTTCCAGGCACAGCTGCTTGAGTTCGCGGGCTTCTTCCCTGCTGAAATTATGCGCAGCCTTCCTTGCCGAAAAATTTTTCAGCCCGAAATACACTGCATCCGCACCGTTTTCAATCGCTTCCCAGGCCTGCTTCGGACTTCCCGCCGGCAGTATGAGTTCCATCCGCTTATTTTATCAGTACATCGATAAAATGGCTATCTGAAGATCGGCCGCGGATTAAAATGGGGCCGCGAATCCCTCCCGGAATCAGTTTTCTCTTTCCTGTTTAACGGAACTGATTTAAAATAGTGTATACGAAAAAGGCGGGGATTATGAAAAAAAGACTTACATTACTGATTATCTTTACCGGGCTTTCGGCAGCCCTTTTTGCCCGGATTGGTATTGATATAAACGGGCTTGCCTCAATCGGCTATACGATAGTAGACGTGGAAGAAGCTGCCGGGGAAATTGGCGGCACGATATATCAGGACTGGAGTGAATTTTACTGGAGTTTCAGGGCCCAGGGACTTTACCGGCTGAATGAAACCATGCTGGTCGGGGGAGAAATCGGATTTCAGAATCTTTTCTGGTATTATGCAGAAATTCCTTATGTCCCCACTATTTACAGACCGTGGAATGTGATTCCTGTGAATATTTCAGGAGTATTTCAGTATAATTTATCCGAAGCAATGTCGCTTCAGGGAGGGGCCGGTGCCTATATCTACGGTGACAGAATGGCGTTCGGACTCTTTTCATCTTTCACTTATAAATGGAAGATAACAGATTCAATATATATTCCGGCATTTGTGCGCCTTGATGCAATCTTTGCACTCGGATTTACAATGCCTGTTTCGGCCGGAAGCGGGATTATTTATAAATTATAAATGGGGTTCGGTTTATTTCCTTTCGTTTCCATACAAATTATGATCACGGCCGGTTTCGCCGTCTTCATAATTTGTGAAACGAACAGGAAATAAACTATCACCGGACAGACCCCAATCCCCGGTTTTGATACAATTATGAGACAGACTCTGTCCCTGATAAATCCATTCGTGTTATTTCATATTTTATTCGTGATAATTCCTGGTTCATATTTCTTTCTCTCTTGTCAGTTTAAGCCCTGTATATTAAGATTGCCCCATGGAATTAAAAGCAGTTTTCATTCTGCTGCTGTTGTCTGCAGCTATATCTGTTTCAGCACAGCAGTTTCCGGACAGGGAGCCTGAACTTATGGCCAGGTCGGCTTACATGATCGAGGTAAATACCGGCCGTGTGCTTTTCAGCAAGGACCCGGACTTGATCTGGCCGCCGGCATCACTTACAAAGCTTGTAACCCTCCACGTCGTCTATACCGAGATCGAAGCCGGCAGAATCAGCAGGGATGACCTTGTCCCCGTTTCCCAAAATGCCCACTGGCGCAGCCTTCCGGCGGGTTCTTCCCTGATGTTTCTGGAACCCGGGCAGATAGTTACAGTCCTGGAACTCATGCAGGGTCTTGCTGTCAGTTCCGGAAACGACGCCGCGATCGCCCTTGCCGAGTATATATCCGGGTCTGTCCCCGGTTTTGTCGGCCTGATGAACTCAAGTATGTCTGCACTAGGCTACAAAACCTTTTATTTTGAGGATGCATCGGGCTTAAGTGAGAAAAATACCGTTTCGGCCCGGGAATTTGCAGAATTCTGCGCCTATTATATCCGTACCCACAAGGACGCTCTGAATGAACTTCATTCTTTACTGTCTTTTATTTACCCGAAAAAAAGCAACGTCCCATCGGGGACAGAGCCGTACAGATGGGAGATAGAGCAGTTCAACCGCAACCATCTGCTTGGAAGAATGGAGGGCATTACCGGATTAAAGACAGGTTATATTGATGAATCGCTTTTCAATGTTGCAATTTCAGGTAAGATAGGGGACTTTTCCGTAATTGCCGTAATTCTCGGGACCCCGGGCGAACTGGACAAGTCCGGCTACATGAACAGAACACTCGATTCTGCCGTCCTTCTTTCATATGCATTTAACAATTTCAGCACGTTTGATCCTGAAAAACCGGATAT
This sequence comes from uncultured Spirochaetia bacterium, assembly GCA_964554355.1. GTDB lineage: Bacteria > Spirochaetota > Spirochaetia > CAZKOK01 > CAZKOK01 > CAZKOK01. Next base: position 4,591 of record CAZKOK010000371.1, read on the forward strand.
TGATAAAATAACAGTCTGGTACGGCAAGGATGATGCTGTCGGGCTGATTTTTGATGATCTTCCGGCAGTTACGCTTTCCGACCAGGAACTGGC
>CAZKOK010000372.1:0-4672 GCA_964554355.1 uncultured Spirochaetia bacterium
GGTCAGGTCAATTCGAGGGGCGGTGAACAGATAAGCGGAAGCGATATTATCTTTTTTAACGGTCTTGGAGATGCGGTAGCAAAGATTTTCGGTTTTCTTAAAAGAGAAGCAAGAATACTGGGACCATCTCCTGCCTATTCGACGCTTTCATCAGCCGAAGCAGCGCATTCAGGGTATGATCATCTGACATACAAGCTTGATCCCGAAAACGGCTGGCAGCCGGATCTTGATGATATTGAAAACAAGGTAAAGTACAATGATTCAATTGCCGGCATACTTCTTATAAATCCAGATAATCCGACGGGTGCGGTTTACCCGCAGGAAACGCTCCTGAAAATTGTGGATATTGCCAGAAGAAACAAGGTTTTCATTATATGTGATGAGACTTATGCAAACATCGTATTTCCCGGGAATAAAACAGCAAGCCTGTCCGAGGTAATAGACGGCATTCCCGGAATTGCATTACGATCAATTTCAAAAGAAGTCCCCTGGCCCGGGGCAAGATGCGGCTGGATAGAGGTTTTTAACCAGAATGCCGATCCGAATTTCAGACAGTATGTGCAGAGTCTGCTTAATGCAAAAAGACTTGAAGTCTGTTCCACAAATCTGCCGCAGCGTGCAATTCCGATGATAATGGGCGACAGCCGTTATCCTGAACACCTTAAAAGACGCGCTGAAATGCTTTCCGGCCGTGCAGACGAAGCATATGATATTTTCTCTGCAATTGACGGTATATCCATGTCCAAACCGAAAGGCGCTCTTTATTTTACAATTGTTTTTAAAGACGGTGCACTGAATAACAGACAGATCCTGGAAATTGATGATTCGGTCCTTATGGATTACATTCAGGAAAAGACCGCAGGACTTGCCGAAGACAAGCGTTTTGTCTATTACCTGCTTGCCAGAACAGGCATATGCGTTGTCCCGCTTTCCGGGTTTGCCAGTCCTCTTAAAGGTTTCCGCATGACGCTTCTTGAGTGTGATGATGAAAAACGGAAATGGATATATAAAACCACTGCAGAAGCAATTAAAGAGTATCTGGGAAGCTGATCTGATTATAAAAGCTCTTTTCCTTTTACAGGTACATCAGTGTTGTAGCCTTTTCCGGCGAGGAATTTCTGAAAGACTGATATGGTGTCTTCTTCGCCGTGTACAAGAAAGACTTTTTCAGGCCTGGTTTTAAAACCGTCAAGCCATCTGACAAGTTCACTCTGGTCGGCGTGAGCAGAGAAAGAACTGATGCGGGCAATGTCAGCCCTGACGGTAAATTGCCGGCCCATCATTTTTATATTCTTTTCTCCGTCAAGAAGGATCCTGCCGAGGGTGCCCGGGGCCTGGTAGCCGACAAAAAGGAGACGGTTCTGTTTGTCTTCTATTCCGTGACGGATGTGATGCCTGATTCTTCCGGCATTGCACATTCCGCTGCCGGCGATAACAATGCACGGCGAATTGGATTTTGTAATGCTTTTTGACTGTTCGGTTTCCGGGGTCATAATAAAACCCGGAAAATCAAATGGATCATCATGCCGGTTTTTGGCTTCTGTATCGTAAATTTCCGGATGCTTCTTAAAAACTTCAGTTATCTTTATTGCAAGAGGACTATCAAGGTAAACGGGGACCTTGGGAAAATCCTTTTTTTCCTGTTTAAGCCTGCTTATGGAATAGATCAGTTCCTGTGTCCGTTCAAGGGCGAAGCTGGGGATCAGCAGTTTTCCGCCGCGGCCGATTGTTTCCTTTATATATTCAAAAAGTTCATCATCGCGCGGAATTAATTTTTCCCGTACAGTGTCGCCGTAAGTTGATTCGATAAAAACATAATCAGCATCATCGATAAATGTGGGATCTTCGATAATGGGCACATTGAACTGTCCGAGATCACCTGAAAAGACAATTTTTTTCCCGGAGCTTTTCACTTTTATTTCCACAATGGCAGAGCCTATTACATGGCCCGCATCCCGGAATATGCACTCAAATTCACGGGCAGCAGTAAACTGCTGCTTATATGGAAACGGCCGGATCAGGGGTGTTACTTTTTCGGCATCTTCCCGCGTATAAAGCGGTTCACGAGGCTCCTGGCCTTTCCTCATCCTGCGTCTGTTTTCGTCTTCAGTTTCCCTTTCCTGTATGAATGCGGAATCGGCAAGCATTACAGGTATCAGGTCTGCGGTGGCATTTGATGTAAAAATTGTGCCTTTAAAGCCTTTTTTTACAAGTCTGGGAAGTAGGCCGCAATGGTCGATATGGCCGTGGGTGATAATAACGGCGTCAATATCAGCCGGATTAAAGTCGAATTCGCTGTAATTCAGACGTACAATGTCCTTGTTTCCCTGGAACATGCCGCAGTCTATCAGGATGTTTTTTTCTCCTGAACTCAGCTGATGACATGAACCGGTGACAATTTTAGCTGCTCCATGGCTGATAATCTGCATATTGTAAACTCCTTCGATTTTGAACTACAGAGTTCACAGAGAACACAGAGAGATACTGCTTGGTGAATTTAAAAAGAATATCCATGAAATATTATCCCGAAACATAACCAATAATCAGGGTTAGCGAAAACCCATAAATAAAGCTTTAAAAAAAAATTAATAAATCATGGAAACAGTTAAGTTCTCTTTTATGCAATGACCCTTTGTGAACTCTGTGGTTCATATATTGTGAATATAACTTATTTATTGATTTATATCAAACAGCAATCGCTTTACAAAGCTTTTGAAAACATGTTTCATATGAACATGTTTGAAGAGATGAACAGGCTGGGCAGGGAACGGACACCTTTTGTCTTTATTGTCAGTTACGATATGAGTGAAATCAGGGTTTTTCCGGAAGATACAGCTGCGGGAGAGTCTGTTTTATACGATTTCAACGGCATTTCCAATCTGTCACTAAAAAAACATTCGGATTATAGCCCTGCACTCAGTTCGATCAGGCTTGTTTCGTTTGAAAGATACAGTAAAGCTTTCAATTATGTCCAGAAACAGGAGAGGGCCGGCAACTCCTATCTTGTTAATCTGACCTTCCCAGGTGAAATTGAATTAAGCTGCGATCTTGACCTGATATTCCATGCAGCGTCAGCAAAGTACAGGCTTTTGTACAAGGACCAGTTTACCGTATTCTCACCGGAACGCTTTATTTTAATTGAAAATAATAAAGTTTCAACCTGTCCCATGAAAGGCACGATTTCAGCTGATATTCCAGGTGCATATGCAAAGATCCTTTCAGATGAAAAAGAAAAGGCGGAACATATTACGGTGGTCGATCTTTTGCGGAATGATCTTGGAAGGATAGGTAAAAATATCAGGGTTGAGAAATTCAGATATATTGACCGGATAAATACATATGACCGCGGAAGTCTTCTGCAGGTCAGTTCACTTATTACGGCTGATATTGAAAGCAGCTGGCATTCTGAAATCGGTTGGATTCTGAAGGAAGTGCTGCCCGCAGGATCTGTAACCGGGGCGCCGAAAAGGAAGACCTGTGAAATTATAAGAGAAGCTGAAAAATATGCCCGCGGTTTTTATACAGGTATAATGGGAATTTATGACGGGAATATTCTTGACAGTGCAGTCATGATACGGTTTATTGAGAAAACGGAAAACGGATATGTCTATAAAAGCGGCGGCGGCATTACAATTTATTCAGACTGCAGAAAGGAATATGAGGAATTGAAGGATAAAATATATGTGCCGTTTTCTTGAAACAATCTGTGTAAAGAATGGAAAGATCTGGAACCTCGAATACCATCAGGAAAGGGTAAACAGGACTTTCCGCCGGTTTTTTTGGGGGACAGACCCGATTATTCTTAAGGATATAATTTCTGAAATTCCTGACAGTGGCTGGTACAAGTGGCGGATCGTTTATGATAATGAAATCCGGATTTCTGAACTGATTTCCTATACCATAAAAAAAATCAGCAGGATTTTCCTGATTGATGCCGATTTTGACTACAGTTTCAAATATGAAGACCGCCCAGAAATAAACAGATTGAACGAGGGGCTTCCGGATGATTCTGCGGCTGTCTTCTGCATGGATGGATGCATAGGGGATGCCGAATATGCAAATGTTGCTTTTGAACTGGAAGGCAGATGGTATACGCCTGATACGCCTTTCCTGGAAGGAACAAAAAGGGCTTTTCTGATAAAGGAAAGCAGACTTTCTGAAAAGCATATAAAAAAGGAAGATATAAAGAACTATTCAAAACTCTGTCTGATAAATGCAATGCTTGATCTCGGGGATTGTGTTATAGCTATTGATAAAGTGAGTTTTTGGTAAACCAGGAAGGACATGAAGTACACAAAGAACCTTCTTTAAGAAGGTATGTATAATAATAAATCTTCGTGTGCTTCGTGCCCTTTGTGGTTAAATTGGCAAAGATTTTCACAAATCTTTGCCATTTCTTTTTATTTTGTCATATCGATCGTAACTTTCCAGTAGACATTCCAGTATTCCTTCATGGTGAATCTTGATTTTGCAAGCATTGTCTCTTTGACTTTCTTCTCAATCTGTTCCTTGGCAGGCAGAGATATTGTCTTGTCTTTAAATGTTACGTAATTTACATCCCGCATGGCATTTGGGATTATTTTTTTTGTGACATCACAGATAATTGTTGTCATTTCGGCCCCCTGTTTATATTCTAATGCAAATTATAAGTAATCAACTGCAGATTTGGCAA
>CAZKOK010000373.1:0-4659 GCA_964554355.1 uncultured Spirochaetia bacterium
AAATAAAAAACACAATCTTTGGGGTATTCAGGAGAAAATATATGCAGTATGGGTATTTTGATGATGAAAAAAAGGAATATGTGATAACAAGACCTGATACGCCGAAATCCTGGAGCAACTATCTGGGCTCCACTGAATACGGTGCAATAATAACAAACAATGCAGGCGGTTACGGCTTTTATAAATCCGGGGCGAAGGGAAGATTTATGCGTCTTCGTTTCAACAGCGTTCCTATGGACCAGCCTGGAAGGTATATCTACCTGACCGATAAGGAAAGCGCAGATTACTGGTCGGCTTCCTGGCAGCCTGTCGGGAAAGACCTGAAAAGCTATAAATCAGTCTGCAGGCACGGGACCGCCTATTCGGTTATTGAATCCGAATATTCCGGAATCAGAACGGAGACAACATATTTTGTGCCGCTGGGACAGACCTTTGAATACTGGAAAATGAAAATCACAAACGCTTCCGGTAAAACACGAAAGATTGCGGCCACGACCTACTGTGAATTTACAAATCAGTGGGACACTTTCCAGGACAGGGTGAATCTTCAGTATTCGCTTTTTATTATCCGGGGTGACCTTGAAGACAATATCCTGAGGATTGCGATTCAGGATAATCTGAGTTCCGGAAACAGTGACGTGCTGATTGACGATATCGCCATGCACAGCTGGATGACGCTTGCCGGTTCGGAAATTGATTCCTTTGATTCCTCGCGTGATAATTTCCTCGGACCTTACAGATCATACCATAATCCGCTGGCTGTTGAAAAAGGGCAGTGTTCGAATTCAAAAGCTTACGGCGACAATGCCTGCGGTTCGCTTCAGACAATTATTGAGTTAAAACCGGACGACAGCCGGGAAATAATCATCATGCTTGGTATCGGAGATGCCAGGACTGTCGGGAAAAAAACAGTAAAGGAATTTGGCAGCATCCAGCGCTGCGATCTGGAATTTGAAAAACTAAAAAATGAATGGCATTCAAAACTCGGCAGCCTGATTGTAACAACCCCTGACAAAGAACTGAATCACACAATTAATGTCTGGGGCCTGTATAACTGCCTGATTACATATGCCTGGTCCAGGGCTGCCAGCCTTGTTTACAACGGAGAAAGGGACGGCCTGGGTTTCCGGGATTCGGTACAGGATATAATGGGTGTGGCTGCCGCCATTCCCGAAGAAGCGGGGAAACGCCTCGAACTGATGCTAACCGGTCAGCTTGCCAACGGCGGCGCCATTCCCGTAATAAAACCGTTTGATCATAATCCGGGTCATGAACCTGAACCTCCGAAAGAAGAGTATCGTTCGGACGATTGTCTGTGGTTTTTCAATGCTGTCCCTGCCTGGGTAGCCGAGACAGGCAATACTGATTTCTATAAAAAGGTGCTGCCGTATGCCGACAAAGGCGAAGCGACGGTTTTCGGACACCTTAAAAGGGCTCTTGAATTTAATCTTGAAAGGACCGGAAAGCACGGCCTGCCCTGCGGGCTTTCGGCTGACTGGAACGACTGCCTGCGCCTGGGATATTTCGGTGAAAGCCTGTTTGTAGCGTTTCAGCTGCGCCTCGGGCTTACCGTTTATTCTGAAATTGCAGAACTGCTTGGGGAAAAAAGCGAAAAGGAATGGGCATTGTCCGAAAGGGACAGGCTTGATGGAAAAATTCAGAAAAGCACCTGGGACGGTGAATGGTTTATCTGGGCCATCGCCGAGGACGGGACAGTTTACGGAACAAAAGACTATGAAGAAGGGCAGGTCTATCTGAACACCCAGGTCTGGTCGGTAATTTCCGATGCCGCGACAAAAGAGCAGGCCGAAAAATGCATGAAGGCAGTTTACGATAAACTCGCCACTCCGTACGGTATAATGCTCTCGGCCCCGCCTTTCAGGAAAACATCGATCGAGGTAATGCGTGCCATAGTATTTAATCCCGGCATCAAGGAAAACGCCGGCATATTCAATCACACCCAGGGCTGGGTGGTTATGGCCGAATGCATGCTTGGAAACGGGGACAGAGCCCACAAATATTACCGCTCATTCATGCCTGCCGCATGGAATAAAAAAGCTGAAATCCGCGAAATCGAGCCCTATGTCCAGGGACAGACAACCTATTCGGATTTTTCGCCGCGTGCCGGAAACTGCCGCACATCATGGCTTACCGGAGCAGCCCCCTGGGCCTACTATTCGGCGACGCAGTATATCCTGGGAATCCGCCCCGAACATACAGGCCTGCGCATAGACCCCTGCATCCCTTCGGACTGGCCCGGATTCTCGGCCGAACGCCGCTTCCGCGGAAAAAACATCAGCATCAAAGTCGAAAACCGGGGCAAGGTCTGCCGCGGCGTAAGTTCGCTTAAGGTCGACGGCAAAGAGATTGAAGGAAACCTTATTCCGGCTGAAATGCTCAGCGATGGATCGACGGTTGAAGTAATCCTGGAATAAAGAACCATAGAGAACACAGAAAGATTTCGGTTAATCAGGGGCAAAGGTTTTCTATGGGATATTATCTTTATGAATGAAACGGGGACAGACTCCGACCCTTTTGTGTGCATTGTGGCAAAATAAAAAAATATCCCATGCGAATTTCACAATCTGTATGGTATAATTCCTGTCTGGACCGTAATAATGACAAAAAATCTGAAAGGTACTTCCGGAAGCAGGGTAGGCAATATCCTCAAGTCTTCCGGAACAAGGTATAAGAAAAAAACATTTCTCAGAATATTTTCATACAGCCTGATCATCTGTCTGCTGGTTCTGCTTATGACGGTCAGTGCCCTGTATTATCTGTTCTCGAGGACAGCAACAAAGGACATTCACAATAAGTCCATAGATCTTCTCAACCAGACCAGGCTTGTTTTCAATTCACTGCATGCATGGATCATTCCCTCTTTCAGGCAGATCAGCAGCGAAAGCACGGTATATAATCTGATTTTCGGAAAAGAGAGCAATATGCTGGAAATTTCCAAAGGCCTTGACCGGATTGACTCTGTGATGAGTGCCTATTACCTTCTGCATTCCATTTACATTTACAACGGGCAGCAGGACATGTACTTTTCAAATATCAATGGTCTTGAAGGCCATGTCTGCAGTGATATAACTCTTGCCGGAATTATCCATAACATCCGGAATTTCGGAGTATACCGTTATATTCCACGAAAAATCATTTACACACATGAAAGTGATCTTTTTACTCCAAATCCCAATGAAGTGAAAACCGAGAATGTGTTTTCCGTAATTATCGGTGATATGCCGGACAGCGGAAAGACGATCAACGGGGCATTGGTAGTCAATATCAGCGAAAAGAGAATACGTGAATATTTCCTGGGAATCAGTTCAAGTCCCAGCGAAGATCTTCTTGTGATTGATAATGACGGCAGAGTGCTTACTCATCCTGATGAGGGAGAATTCGGAAAAGATTATTCATCGTATCCGTATATACAGAAGATCATCGGCTCAGCTGAAGAAGAGGGTGTTTTTACGGCCGATATTGACGGAAGCCGGAATCTCGTATCTTACATAACAAATCCCGGGACGGGATGGCGGTTTATAAATACAATGCCTATCCATATAATATTTTCAAATCTGAATTCGCTTCTGAAAACCGTTCTGCTGATTTTTCTGGTGCTGCTTTTTCTTGCCATCCTGCTTACCTTTTTCGGATCCCTGAGGATTTATTCACCGTTGAACAGGCTTTTCAGCTATTCAATGAGGCTGAAAGAACAATCTCTTTTCCAGTTTGAAACGGACTCAAGCAAAAGCATCGGCGACCTCCAGGCTTTCGACAGGGTGTTCAAACAGATTGTAAGGCGCGTGCAGGACACGGACAGTCATCTTGAGGATTATAAGGATTTAAGCCGGACGGAAATAATCCGCAACCTTCTGCTCGGTGAGATGGGGACGGAGGAAGTCAGGAAGCATCTGGACCTTATCAATACCATAATTGATAAAGGACCCTATATGCTGGCGGTAATCAGAATAGACAAATCCCGTCTTTTGAATGAAAAGCTTTCAGGTGAAGATATATCAAAACTTTTTTCCATTCTGAAGGAACTGATTTACCATGGAATAACCGTTCCGCATTATTTCCTTCACATGAGAAACGAGGTTGCATGCATTGTGCTGAACTTTCAGGATAATTTCAATGAAACGGAAATCGATATTAAAAGCATCATTGATCAGTTCAGTTCCCTGAAAACGGCGATCGGGAAAAGAATAGGGCATACCATCACGGTGGGGCTTTCTGAAGTTTTTTCCGGTATGAATGAGTTTCCGGCCCAGTATAAAACCACTTTCCGTACGACCCAGTACAGGTTCTCGATCGGTCCGGATTCAATTATCCGTCCAGGTGACATTACTGACAATGAGAATACAAAATATATTCTTCCCGAAGAAGTTGTAAACCTGCTGATCAGGGCACTTAAATTCGGCAAGGCTTCAGAATCAGAGAAGAATCTTTTGCTGATACTGAACGAGGTGAAAAAGTTCAAATTTGAAGATTTCAATTATCTGAAACATTTTCTTCTTTACAGAATCAGAAAAACAGGTCACTTTTTGATCTTCAGCCGGCGGTTTTTCGCCCCAAAGTTCATCAATTTCTCCTTTGTACCATTTTTGATAATCGGAAAAACTCTTTTTCCAATGACCGACTTCCGCCGAGTATTTTATC
>CAZKOK010000374.1:0-4648 GCA_964554355.1 uncultured Spirochaetia bacterium
AGCAGTTTCCTTAATAAGGGATTAAGTCTGATAAAAGAGGATTTTCCCGATAGTTTGACGATTGTTACCAAAGATGAATAAAAGGAGTAGTCAATGGCTCATAAAAAAGGCGGCGGAAGCTCAAAAAACGGCAGAGATTCCAATTCTCAGCGTCTTGGAATAAAAAGATTCGGCGGACAGCTTGTTAAAGCCGGTGAAATAATTGTAAGACAGAAAGGCACAAAATTTCATCCGGGACTTAATGTCGGAAAAGGCAAGGATGATACTCTTTTTGCCAAAGAAGCAGGAATTGTCGAATTTAAAACAAGACTGGGCCGGAAATATATAAATATCCTCGAAGCAAAGTAATCCGGAGCAGACGTGACTGGATTTGTTGATGAGACAATCATTGACGTTTCATCCGGCAATGGCGGCCATGGCTGTGTATCTTTCCGCAGAGAAAAATATGTTCCTCGCGGTGGTCCGGACGGAGGGGACGGAGGTAAAGGCGGCAATGTCGTCTTTGCAGTAAAAAATAATCTTAAAACTTTATGGGACCTCAAACGCAGAAAGACCTACAGGGCCGGCAGTGGCTGTCAGGGCGGAGGCGCACGAAAATTCGGGCGGGATGGTGATGATGCTGTTATCGAAGTACCTCCCGGAACAATAATCAAAAACGCCGAAACCGGAGAAATCCTGAAGGACCTGACAGATGAACAGCGTTGGGTTTTTCTTGAAGGCGGCAAAGGCGGCAAAGGAAACTGGCATTTCCGGAATTCTGTAAATCAAGTTCCGCGCTATGCCCAGCCGGGACTTCCGGGGGAAGAGAGAAAACTTCTTGTTGAGCTTAATATAATAGCCGACATAGGATTTGTCGGTCTTCCCAATGCCGGAAAATCCAGTCTTCTTGATATAATGACAAACGCTCATCCCAAAATTGCCAATTATCCGTTTACTACAAAAATCCCGAATCTCGGTGTTCTGCATGTTGCTGATAAAGACCTGATTCTTGCCGATATACCAGGAATTATCGAAGGTGCTTCCCACGGTCTTGGACTTGGATTCAAATTTCTCAGGCATATTGCACGCACAAACGGTCTTGCATTCCTGATTGATCTGTCAGATGATAATTTTAAGGATGTTTTTGAAATACTGATCAATGAACTTGCAACTTACGGCCACGGCCTTAGCGAAAAGAAGAGAGTTGTAATCGGCACAAAGACAGACCTGCGTGAAGACAAATCAAGACTTGATGAGCTGAAAAAATTCCTGCCGGATGAAGATGTATACGGATTGTCTTCATTTACAAGAGAAGGAATGAAAGAAATAAGCTACGTATTTTTAAAAATGGTCAGCGGAACGGCGGAAGAATTTTGAATTTACCCGGACTTTATGAAGTATATCAATATCTTGAAAACAGTCTTTCCGAAAAAAGATTTATTCATTGTGTCTCTACGGCGGCATTTGCGAAGGTCCTTGCCTCAAAATTTTCAGGTGATGAAGAAAGGGCATTCTTTGCCGGATTGGTACATGATATTGCCCGTGAAATGCCGGAAGACAGAATGACTGAACTCTCTGAAGGATTAATAAGTTCTGATATCGATTATTATCATAAGCACCCGGTAATGCTCCATGGCGAGGCAGGTGCTGTAATTCTGAAAAACGAATTCGGAATTGAAGATAAAATCGTCCTTGACAGTGTCCGCTGGCATGTTAACGGACATCCTTCAATGGACGAAACGGCCAGAATCGTGTATATTGCAGATTATATCGAATCAACCAGAATACATGTATCGGCGAAAGACCGCAGAAGGATATTCGGTATGGATTTAAACCATGCATTGCTTTATGTATTGGAACTTGCGCGGAAATTTTACAGGTCTCTGGGTCTGAAAAACTGTAATGACTCGGATGATCTTTATTCACAGCTTAAAGGATTATTAAATGGTTAGGTCAGGAAAAAGATTTGATATGGGTATCATGCTGATTGCGGCGATTGTTCTCATTATTGCTGTCACAATAGTCTTCCTGTATTCAAGAGTAAAAACAGATCTTGTTTCTGAATATATCGAGCAGGAGAAGGAAATACCTGTTGCATTCCTTATATCGGACAATGATCAGATTCTGATTTCCGAGCTTGTTTTATATCATCCGGTGACAAACAAGGCAATAGTAATTGATGTTCCGCCGAATACGAGTACGCTGATCCAGTCAATGGAGCGTTTTGACAGGATGGATATGCTTTACAGACATGGACAGCCTGAAGAATATGTTGCGGAAATGAGTCAGCTTCTTGATGTCGAGATACCTTTTTACATTGATATCAGTATAGACGATCTTAAAAATTTTATTACAGTTCTGGGCGGTATTGAAGTGTTCATTGCACATCCTGTGGATGAAGTAAGCGATGAAAGAATCGTGCTTTTACCCTCAGGCAGGGTAAATCTTGACGGGGACAAGGCCGTAACATTTATTCAGTATTCGGAAGAAGATGCGCAGCCGGAAGAAATAACAGACCGAAAGCTTACATTTATCCAGGCGCTTCTGTTTTCCCTTGGAAATCAGTCTGAAATGATAAAGAAAAGCGGTGTTTCTGGTCAGCTGGCAAAATATTATTCATCAAATCTGAACCGGCAGGCCATGCAGACACTTATTTCCGGATATTCCTTAATAGAACCTGATTCCCTTGCTGCAATTGAAACCATGGGCAAAATACAGATGATTGAAGATCTGGAACTGCTTCTTCCTCGTTCGGACGGGCAGCTGATAAAGCAGAATGTCAAACAGGCCAGGGAGTCCCTGTCAAAACTCGGTACTCCCGGAACGGATGATCTTGTAATTGTGCTTGAAATACTCAACGGGACCGAAATAACCGGTCTTGCTTCGAGAACGTCCCAGTTTTTTGCCTCTTACGGATTTGACGTGGATGTCTATGGAAATGCTGATAACAATGAATATGATCATACAATTATTCTGGACAGAACAGGAAATATATCTCTGGCTCAAAGGGTCGCATTGGTAATAAACTGTGAACGGATTGAAACAGAAATTTATACGGAAAATACCGCCGGCATTGATGTTACCGTAATTCTCGGGAAGGATTTTGATGAACGCACCGTTAAAAACTGATTATGTAATCGAACTTGCCCGTCTGATAGAAGACCATAAGGGTGAGAAAACGATAGTGCTTGATGTACACGAAAAATGCAGCTGGACAGACTTTTTCATTATTTCCACAGCAAAAAGCCATGCCCATCTTAAGGGTATTCTTCGTCATCTTACTGATTTCATGGAAAAAACAGGAACCCATCTGCCCGGGAAACATAAGCATATCTCCGAGGACGGATGGGTTTTACTGGATTGCGGCTCTCTTGTTATTCACTTAATGAATCAAGAGATGAGAGATTTCTATGAACTTGAAAAACTCTGGTTTTCTGCTCCCGTTTGTTATCAGTCGTCGAAATCATCGTAGTCAAGACCGTCATCGTAATCGAAGTCATCATCATCTTCGTCGTCTAGGTATTCATCTTCCTCGTAATCTTCATATTCATCTTCTTCATAATCATCATCTTCTTCTTCGATTTCATCATGATATTCATCGTCAATTCCGGAATCTTCGTCATAATCGTCAAAGTCGTTGTTATAATCGTCAAAATCATCTTCGTAATATTCGTCTTCATCGCCCTCGTCGACTGCGTCTTCATTATCTTCAGCACTGAATAAATAGATTGGAAGTTCTTCCAGGAAGTCATTTTGATTTAAGGAATCCATAATCTTACTCCGAATACTGGTTTCAAGTATACACAAATAATCTATGTAGATCATTTCACTCTGTCAATGGTTTTGTCAACAAAAAGAAATTCTTTTTGTAAAAAATTATTTAATTCCCACTGTAATATTTATTGTACCGAATTCAGCAGTAAGGGACTTGCTTGTAAACACGGTAAACTGCCTTAAATCGAAAAAAAGATTATCACCTGTAAGTATGGTCGGCGGGGTAATATTGCAATTAATATCTATCTCTGAAAGCTTCATTGCGGCACGGCCGGAGACCTGATTAACAATTTCTCCGATAGCCTCCTTTTGGAATTGTCCAAACCCCTCTTCATTATGCTCCATCCCCAGATTTTCAAGCATTTTTGAAACAAAACCTGAAGCGGAATCAATGTCAGACTTGAATATAAGAAAACCGGTATGATCTCCTGTAAGACCGATATTGGCTATTATTCCATGCCGGGCAGGCTTTGCCGGCATTTCACCATAGACAGCATTATCAAAACCAAGCTCTCTGAATACTTCAAGCGCAGCATCATAAAAATGGCCTATATATTCCATACTCATAATGTCAGTATAATTTCTATGAGTTTATGCTGTCAAATATCATTGATTAAAAAAAACACAAAGTGGAAATTCCGGAAATAGACATTTATACATCACCGGATTGAAATACTTTTTATTTTAATCTAAAATTACGCTGATGATATGGGAAAGTTTTGATATTTTACTGAATCTGGCAGAAAAAGAAGATCTGGGCGAACGCGGCGATGTCACATCGCAGACAATCTTCAGTGATGAAACTGTTTTAACGAGGCTTATCTGCAAACAGGATGGAGTACTTGCCGGAACAGAGTTTTTCAGGGAAGTTTTTGTCCGCGCCGGTTCCGGTATC
>CAZKOK010000375.1:0-4633 GCA_964554355.1 uncultured Spirochaetia bacterium
CAGCATAATTTTCAAAGCATTCTTATTTCCGTTTACCCGCGGCGAAGGCGGACTTTCAAAAAAAGAAGCACCGGCACTATGAGTCGCCGCAGTCATCACCGGTAATGTAAAATCCCTGACACTCGCGAAATCCAGTATTTCTTTGATGTTATTTACGGGAACCGGCAGATAACTGCTATACTTCTCGACAATGGCATCCTCGCTTAAAATTTTCATCTGCACAGGCAGCACATGTTTCAGACGTTCTTCGGCCAGGAAATATTCATTCAGAAATTCAGCCTGGTATTTACGCGTAAAGCTTTTCGGAAAAGGCAGAGTCTCCGGAATTTCATGATAGGCCAGTTTAACCGATTTCATAATGTCCGCTTTTAAAACCCCATTCTGCAGGGCCAACTCTTCCATTTCCGAATTGGGATATATTTTCAGGATGTGGATATAGGGAAAATGAATCCATTTAATCTCTTTGATAAAATTGAGTGTAAGCATAGCCTCGGCCTCGGTTTCTGTCGGAAAACCGTGCATGGTCGCCAGCTCGAGGATAACGTCCGGATGGCTGCAAGCGATATATTCGATTACATCTCTGAATTTGTCGAGATTCAGGTATTTTTTGACCAGCTTCTGCAATCTGGGTGAAGCCGTCTCCAGAGAAAGGTTTATATTCACGACACCGGCTTCTACCATAAGATCGATATAATCTTTTGTAAGCAAATCGCCCCGGAGTCCATTGGGAAAAAATATTTTTATCTTCATACCGGCGGCAAGGATAAGCTTGAACAGTTCCTTCCCGTTACGGGCATTCAGATTAAAGCAATCATCCAGTATGGAAAAATGAACGACACCCCGGGTGTAATAATACTGAAGCTCGTCAAAAATGTTCTCCGCACTGCGGAAGGTATGATTTTTGGACCACACTTTATGACAGTACAAACATTTGTAAGGACATCCCCGGGTGGTCTGAAGAGAAATACAGTTATTGACACTGGCCATACCGATTTTATTCTTATACCGGCTAACATCGATCAGAGACCGGTCGGGCATGGCTAAACTGTCAAAATCGGCAAGATATTCCCGCGCATCCGTGAGTATAATATTAGCATTATCTCCCCTAAGGTTCTGTAACAAAGTAAAGGGCAACTTTTTACTCGAGGTCTTATCGGTCAGGACAAAACCGGTACCGGAGTTTTCGAGCATATACAGGATCCGGTCTTGCGGATAATCGGGATCTATGGGTAAATAAGCTCCCCCCGCCTTCAGCACAGCCAGTAAACTAACAGCGGTATTCAGGGATTTATCCAGCAGAATTCCAACCGGTGTCTCTTTTTTCAAACCCTGTTTGAGCAATGCACCGGCCAGCTGAGTGGCCCTGGTATCCAACTGCTGATAAGTGAGTGTTTCCCCTTCAAATATGAAAGCGGTATTGCCGGGTGTTTTTGCAGCCTGTTTTTCAAAAAGCTGATGAATGGTGGTTTGAGGGTAGCTTTTTTGAGTCTTGTTGAAATCCCTTAATATTTGAATCCGCTCCGCATCCGACAGCATCTCGATTTCATCTATCCCGGCCCCCGGCCTTAGGATGATCTGATTGAGAATATTCTGCAGATGGGACAGCATTCGAGTGACGCTTGACGGTTTAAAGAGAGCAGTGTTATATTCCAGCTCAAGAAGCAATCCCGCCTCCTTACGAAAGACAAACAGTAACAAGTCGAATTTCGCGATTTTGTTCTCAAAATCGTAGGGCTCAAGTTTCATCCCGCCGATATCAAGAGCGGCCAGATCAATATCCTCAAAGGCCAGCATGACATCAAAAAGGGGATTCCGGCTTAAATCTCTCTGCAAATTCAGTTTTTCCATCAGCATATCAAACTGGTAATTCTGATGATCAAGCGCCTTGAATAAATTTTCTTTTACCTCACCAAGAAAAGCCATTACAGTTTTATCTCTTCCGGGATAATTACGCAGTGCCAAGGTGTTTACGAACATCCCAAGGATGTTTTCAAGGTCCACGTGAGGCCGACCTGCAACCGGGGTTCCGATGATAATATCCTCCTGGGCGGTATATTTGGAAAATAGTATATTGAAGGCAGCAAGGAACAACATAAAAACCGTCATCCCGTTTTCAGAGGCAAAACGCTGAAGGCTGCCGGTCATTTCCCCATCAATTTCAAGAAAGATTCTATCCCCCGCGAATGTCTGCATAGCCGGCCGGGGATAATCCGTAGGAAGATTCAACACAGGAATCTCACCCCGGAAAGTATCAAGCCAATACTGTTCCTCCGCTTGCATCCCCTCACGGACCAACGACTGCCCTTGCCAGACAGCAAAATCTTTATACTGAACTTTAAGTTCAGGAAGTTGTTTCCCTTTATAAATACGGGTTAATTCATCGAGGAGGATGTTCATTGACACACCATCGGAAATAATGTGGTGCATATCGAACATCAGGATATACGGTTCGTCCTGCCGGCATAAAACCTGTACCCGAAAAAGCGGCGCAGTGGCAAGATCAAATGGCCGGATAAATTTTCTGATTAAATCCTCAATAAAAGAATCATCTCCGATACCGGCAATGTTAACCCACTTAATTTTAAAATCGACATGCTCAGAGATGATCTGAACCGGCTCGTCGTTGACTGTCACAAAGGAAGTTCGCAGCGGCTCATGCCGTTTAATAATCAGATCCAGAGCTTCCTGAAGCTGTCTGCGTTCAAGCCGGTTGTCTACTTTAACAACTCCGGGAAGATTATAAGTCGTGCTGTTTCCTTCCAGCTGTTCCAGAATGAAAAGCCGTCTTTGAGCGGAAGACAGGGGATAATGATCCCGTTTTTCTGAAACCTTAATGGAATGGAATTCTTCTTTTTCCTTAGCCGCCATTAACACAGCCAGTTCTTTCACCGTACCGGCCTGAAATATCCATTTTAAGGGGATATTAACCCCCAGTTCTTTATGAATGAGGGAAACCAGTACTGTCGCTTTAAGAGAATGGCCTCCCAGCTCAAAAAAATTGTCGTTTATACCGATGCGGTCCATGCCCAGAATTTTCTGCCAAAGTTGCGTCAATTTCAGATGAAGAGCGGTCACCGGCGGCTCGTATTGCGATTTTGCAGCAGCACTTACCTCAGGATGGGGCAATTGTTTGCGGTCTATTTTTCCATTGAAGTTAAGGGGCATGGAATCAAGTTGTATAAAAAAAGCCGGAACCATATATTCCGGTAATTTACGGGCAAGGAATTCCCTCAATTCCCGGGCAGACAACTCTCTGTGTGCGGTCAAATAAGCACATAAAAATCTCTCACCATCGGCATCTTTACGATCCATCACAATAGCTTCTTTTACAGCCTCATGCTTCAGAAGCTGACATTCCAGCTCTCCTAATTCTATTCTGAATCCTCTTATCTTTACCTGATGATCAATTCTGCCTAAAAATTCAAGATTACCGTCGGACAGCCAGCGGACCAGGTCACCAGTGCGGTACATCAATTGGCTGTTCTCTTCACCGGGAATAGCGAAGGGATTGGGAACGAACTTCTCTGCAGTTAATTCCGGGCGGTTCAAATACCCCAGTGCCAGACCTGCACCGGATATACAAAGTTCACCGGGAATACCGACGGGCAGCAAATTGAAATTCCGATCCGTTACATAAACCTTCAAATTCTGTACGGGTCTGCCGATGGGAACATTCTGCTGATGATCCTCCAATTCCTGCAATGGAAAACCGGTGGCATAAATGGTTGCCTCTGTCGGGCCATACAAGTTTTCCAGCCTGACAGACTGTGTTAAAGCATAAAATTTTCTTACAAGCTCGGGAGAAACAGCTTCGCCGGCAACAAAGATATACTTCAACTTAGCCAGGACAGCCGTATTCCCGTTGTCGATAATGGTCAGAAAAACGTTGAACATCGCCGGGACGAAATTTATATGCGTTATATTATATTTATCGATTGCTTCCAGAATACGTACCGGATTTTTATGAGCATCCTTCTCAAGGATAACCAGCCGCCCGCTGCCGAACAGCCAGCAGAATATTTCCGTTACGGATACATCAAAAGTATACGTGGTTTTTAATAGATATGAATCAGATTCCTTCAAGGGATATTTTTTTTCCAGGTATTCCATGATGTTAATGACACTGAAGTGCGGCACAAGCACACCTTTCGGCTTACCCGTGGAACCCGAAGTGTAAAGGACATACGCCGGATCGCTGCTGCTGTTTACACGGGCGGGGTTGGATGCCGAATGTGGAAGCATGTCCTCATCATCCGGAAAAATAACCTCTCTGGCACAAGCGGCTCTGTCCTTCAATTCCGATTGCGTCAGCAAAAGTGAGGCATTGGAATCTTCAAGCATGAACCCGATACGATCTTCCGGATATTCGGGATCGATGGGTAGATAGGCACCACCGGCCTTCAGTACAGCCATTATGCCGATAATCATTTCAAATGAACGATCAACCAGAAGTCCTGCAATCTTTCCCGGGCCTACCCCTTTACCCCTTAAAAAGTGGGCGAGGCGGTTTATACGCACATTGAGTTCAAAAAACGTCAACGCTTGTTCACCACAAACAACAGCGATCTGTCCGGGGATTTGTTCGGCTTTTTCCTCGAAGATTTCACTGATCGTTTTTCTTAGTGGATAAGGA
>CAZKOK010000376.1:0-4632 GCA_964554355.1 uncultured Spirochaetia bacterium
ACAGGAACAAATACGTTCTGTGGTTTGATTCAAACGGCTACAATCTTGCTCCCGGTGTAATTATCGGATGTACAGGAATTGCACAGACTGACCTGGCATACGAAAAAACCAGTGCTGCCATAAAAGGAAAACTGAAATTCGGCGATGCCGAATTTGAAGGTATCGCCGAAAAGCAGGTTTATTTTATTACTGATGATCCGATTTTCAAAGAGAATGTGGATAGTAAGTTTATTGAAGAGATTACTTCTGTCCAGAAGAAATTTGTGGACGGGGAATTAAGTTTACCAATGAAATAGGGTTATAATGAAAGGACAAAGCACTGTTCCGGCGCTGAGGTTGAAAAAAATATCCAAAACCTATGCGGAAAGTAATGTTACAGCAAATAAGGACATTACGGTGGATATATTCCCCGGTGAAATATTCAGTATCATCGGGGAAAACGGGACAGGCAAGTCCACATTACTTAATATTATCTCGGGAGAAATCCTGCCGGACTCGGGGAATTTCTACGTTTACGGCAGGGAGGTCTCCTTTTCAAATCCCGGAGAAGCACATGATGCCGGCGTCGGAATGGTCCATCAGCATCCAAGGATTGTTCCGGAACTTACTGTTATGGAGAATATCCTGCTGGGCGCTGCAGGAAAGTCAATTTTCCGTCTTATAAAAAAAAAGAAAGAACAGGAACAAATAGCAGAAATATTCAGCCGGCTGGGAATTAAGATAAATCCTGATCTCTCCGCATCAGAACTGACATCCAGTCAGGAAATATGGGTCTCTCTTGCCGGAGTTCTATATAATAAATGCTCAGTTATACTGCTTGATGAGTCAACATCAACAATGACAGATGACGAAATCATCCATTTCTTTAATGCTCTTAAATCACTTACGAAAGATAAAATGACGATCGTCTTTATAAGTCATAAACTGAAGGAAATAATCACATACTCCGACAGAATTGGAATCATGAAAAACGGGTCAATCGTTTCAGTCTATCAGCCTTATGAAACAAGCACTGCAGATCTTTATAATACTCTTTTCCCCAATGCAGAACCTCAACCCAAATCTGAAGAACAACCTGAACAGGGGGATGTTCTGTACAGCCTCAAAAACTGCTCCTACAAACATAAAAACGCATATCTTGTTGATAATTTGTCATTCCAGGTGCACTCAGGTGAAACCCTGGCAATTACCGGACAGAGGGAAAGCGGGCTTGAAATAATCGAAGACCTGATAACCGGACTTCTTCCAATGACATCCGGTACAATTGAATTCCTTGGTGAAAAGCTGATAAATCCCAACATCCATAAACTGAGACAATCAGGCATGTCATTCATTCCTACATCAAGAATCAACCGCGGATCATGTCTTGATGCAGAATTATGGGAGAATCTGCTTGTTACTTCACGCGAAGCTATTCATAGTGCAGGAATAATAAAGGAAAATGAAATAATAGCTCTGACTCAGGCAAAAATCAAATCATATCAGATAAAAGGAAATCCAAAATCAAAAATGGCGCATCTTTCGGGTGGAAATATTCAGAAAGTAATAGCAGCCAGAGAACTTGTGGACAACTGCAGACTTGTGGTTTTTTCGGAACCATCCCGGGGGCTGGACGGACACAGCAAGAGAATGCTTTATGCCAAAATTGACAGAATAAAGAAAAACGGCGGCGCGGTAATTATACTCTCGACAGACATTGAGGAAGTACTCGCCCAGTCCGAGAAAGTTCTTGTTATACATAACAGGCGCCCCTTTGGACTATATGATACAAACGAACTTGATTCGAGAGAACTTGGAAAACTGATGTTCGGGATAAAAAAAGAGGAGCAGACAGATGAATAAACCTGCTGTTTCACGAATTGGAATAACAGTTGCAGTAATTTCTTCTATAGCTGCAACATTGATTCTTTTATTTCTGACAAATGAAAGTCCATTCGAGTCATTTATTTATTTTTTTTCGGGGCCTTTTCAGAACAGTTTTGCTTTTGGAAATTTTCTGAACACAGCTTTTATGCTCTCTCTGACCGGTCTTGGAATCTCAATCGCATTTAAAGGCGGATTCTTCAATATAGGGGGAGAAGCGCAGGTTTATGCCGGGGCACTCAGCGCCGCACTTGTAGGCGCCGCACTTTACAGATGGCCGGGGATTGTCGGCATCCCTGTAATCCTTCTTGCGGCAATTACAGCCGGAGCAGTAATCGGAGGAATCTCGGGATTGCTGAAAGCATTATGGAATGTTGATGAGCTTATTTCATCATTTTTAATATCAGCCACTTTTATTCCTATTATTGATTTTCTTATAAGCATTCCATTCAGAGATCCGGACAGTTATCTGATGAGTACCAGGAAGCTGGCCGATCAGCTGCATATCTGGAAATTCAGCATACCCTCAGACAACACATTCTGGCGTGGACTTTCCTCGTCAAATCTGAATTTCGGCCTTTTTATAATAATTATAATGATAGTTGCCGTCTGGCTGATATTTCGAAAAACAATATATGGATATGAACTCAGAATCCTCGGCACCAACAGGGAATTTGCGAGATACGGCGGAATTCGTGTAAAGACATATGCCGTCGGAGTAATGGCTGTAAGCGGGGCCCTGCATTCTTTTGCAGGAAGTCTTGCAGTGCTGGGATCAAAACATGCGGCAATCCAGGGAATGACCTCGGGCCTCGGCTGGAATGGAATAGCAGTCGCGCTTATTGCCAGAAACAATCCGGCACTGATATTCCCTGCGGCACTGATATTTGCCTATATCGAGGCCGGGACACGATCTGCTATGATATTCAGTAATTTTGACTTTGAATTTTCTGCAATAATACAGGCTGCTGTTTTCTTTCTGGTAACAGCCAAAAAAATTGGAGCATTCAAAAGGCGGACTCAATAATGGCGGTAAGAATATCTACAAGCATACATATGATACTTGCCTATACAACACCATTTCTGCTGGCTGCCTCAGGCGGGCTTTTGACCGAAATATCCGGAATGCTCAATATCGCGCTGGAAGGCCTGATGCTGTTTGGAGCGTTTTTTGCAATCCTGGGAACGGCTCTGACAGGGAGTATCGCGGCAGGAATATTGATAGCTATCGCTGCATCCGTTCTTCTGGCCATGCTGTTTGCCTATCTGTCCATAAATCTGGAATCAAATATCTTTATAACAGGGCTTGGTACAAATCTGTTCGCAACCGGAGCTGCGGCTTTTATTTCTTTATGGCAATTCGGGACCAAGGGAGTTTTCAGGCTGGAAAACGGATTAAGTCTGGGAAATATCGAAATCCCTCTTATATCAAAAATACCATTTATAGGAGACATGATTTCAGGTCATTCAATAATAACCTATATAGGATGGATCACCGTTGCAGGAATTTTTTTCCTGATTTACAGAACAACATTCGGCCTGAATCTCCGGGGGGCAGGATACTACCCTCAAGCCCTTCGCTCCAAAGGCGCTGACCCTGATAAATACAGAATTACAGCAATACTTATCTCCGGCGGCACCTGCGGCCTTGCAGGAGCTCAGCTTTCACTTACACTCGGGGCCTGGGTACCGAACATCACAGCAGGAAGAGGCTGGATTGCCCTTGTAGCAATATATCTTGGATACAAACACCCTGTCGGCACAGCCCTTGCCTGTCTGTTTTTCGCCGCAGCAGAATTCGGCGGGATCACTCTTCAGGGCATCCTCAATGTCCCTGCATCACTGATGCTTGCATTTCCTTATGTAATTACATTTATCGCACTGGCACTGATAACAGTGCTTCGAAAAAAAACAGCAAAAAAATAATCAGGGACAGACACCGTCATTGATGGGGGTATTCCCCTGGAGTTCTTAATGGACTTCAAAATTTATCATATCGTAAAATCCGCTGCTGTATGCTTCAAGCTGGTGCTTTCCCCGGAAAAGCGGAACAAATGTTCGAAGATAGTACTGTTCTGCGGCAATCAGGTTTCCGTCAAAATATAATTCGATATTTTCATCATAACTTGAAATCACTTCAACCGATATCTGCTGTGATCCAGATTCCACAAACGGATCAAAATAAAAAGATGCATCCTGAATCGGTGTGAGTATATGAATTCCTTCCCATCCGGATTTCGTTGTCGAGGCATTTATTTCCAGTTCATTCATCCAGGAAGAATATTCCGCAGGATAAACAACACCACTGATGGTATGAAAATCACAGAAATCCGGTATATTATCGGGCGGGAAATATTCGGTAATGCTGTCAGGACAATACTGCGTAACCTGTTTCCCGGACAGCGGACATATCCGGTAGCTTACCAGACGGTCTGACAATTTGAATTCCTCGGTTAAATCCATGCTTCCCAGAAAATCAGCTACCGTTTGTGCAGGAAGTGATGATCCCGGCTTTCCGATTACTGTTTCCCCGGTAAAATTCCCCATCCAGACTCCGACAGCAAGTTCGGGAGTAACCCCGACTGCCCATATGTTGCTGAACTGGTCCGAGGTCCCGGTTTTTATCATTGCCTTGCGGATCCTTGCTGCAGTTGAAAATGATCCAAAGCCGGTAACCCTTCCAACGGGATCGCTAAGGATATTCTGAATAAGGGAAACATAAAGCGGGTCCATTACCTGGATTCCGGGATCATTTTCCATGCCGGCCAG
>CAZKOK010000377.1:0-4605 GCA_964554355.1 uncultured Spirochaetia bacterium
TTGTAATTCCCAGTTTTTTATTGAGGTCCCGGAAAATATCAAGGATCATCTCGGTGGTTTTTGTGTCTACGGCCCCTGTGGGTTCATCGGCAAGAAGCAGCTTCGGTTTATTTGCCAAAGCAATGGCAATCGCTACCCTCTGCTGCTCACCCCCGGAAAGCTGAACAAGTTTATGGTTTTTCCTGTCGGCAAGTCCCACCATTTCCAGCAGCTTCATGGCCCATTTCCGGTTTTCCTTCCTGTTTCTGCCGGCCATCGGCATCAATACATTATCAATTGCAGACAGATAGGGAATCAGGTTTCTTGAGTTGTTCTGCCAGACAAAGCCGACTGTTGTCCTTCTGTACCGGTTCAGCTGTTTTTCATCAAACTTGAAAAACTCGCCTCCGTCTACAATCAACTTTCCGGCGGAAGGCTTGTCAAGACCTCCAAGCATATTGAGAAGAGTGCTCTTGCCGCTGCCTGAATTTCCGATAATGGCCATCAGTTCACCCTTTTCAACTTTCAAATCAAGACCCTGAAGAGCAACAACTTCAATTTCATCGGTTTTATAGATTTTTACAAGGTTTTCACATTCAATCATTCTGCTTCTTCCCTGATCTGTCCGTCTTCCAGACTGTACACCTTATCCGCTATCTCCATAAGATTCGGATCATGAGTCGTCATAACCACACTTATCTTCTGTGATTCAATCAGATCTCTGAACAGCTTTACTACCTGCAGTCCCAGATTTGTGTCCAGGGCCGAGGTCGGCTCATCTGCAAATATGATTTTCGGATTATTGGCAATAGCCCTTGCAATAGCGACACGCTGCTGTTCTCCACCGGACAGTTCATACGGCAGATGGTCTTTCCTTTTGTACATTCCGACAAGATGCAGGCAATGTTCGGCCCATTTCTTTCTTTTCTCTTCATTGAAGCCATTTATACGCAGACTGAATTCGACATTTTCATATGCAGTCATTATGGAAATGAGTCCGATCGACTGAAAAACAAATCCCATTTTCTCCCTGCGCAGTTCGTCCCTGTCGCTTTCCGGCATTCCGCTTATTTCCTCACCGTCAAAATAAATGCTTCCGGAATCCGGTTTGTCCAGCGCTCCAAGCAAATTAATAAGGGTCGTTTTTCCGGAGCCGGACGGTCCGCGCAGGATTGTAAACGCACCGTTTTTCACTGTTATATCTGCATTCCGGACTGCCCTGATTACAGTCTGCCCCGAGATAAAATTTCTGCATAAATCTTCAGCCTTCAGAATAACCGATGCCATCAGTCCTCTCCCAATTTTAATGCGCTGCCGATCTTTAGTCTGCGCATAAAGACCATGAAGATAACAATTCCCGTGAACAACATCAGGGCAACAATCATATAAATCTTGTTGTAATCGCTTTGAAGCGCAATTACCCTGAATGGCGGGACCTGCTCTGCAGAGCTGAATACAAGCTGAAGAAAAGGAACAAACAGCCTGCTTGCAGTTCCGCCGATGATTATTCCCGTAAGTATTGCCGCTCCGGACATTATCAGCTGTTCCATGATAATAATCAATACAACTTTACCCTGACTTAAGCCCATTGCACGGAGTATGCCGAACTGCAGGACCCGGCCCTGCAGCGAAATTATCCAGTAAATAAGAAATCCGATGGTGCATACCAGCATGATCAGAATAAAACCCTGGGTCAGCGCTCCGTTTATTCCTTTAAGCATCGGATCGTTTTTCTGCCTGATAATCTCCTGATCGCTACTGTGCAGCTCTTCTATCTGGAGGCCTTTTTGTCTTATATCATTATATATTATTTCATCACCGGTATTGCCGGCCTTGTCAATCCAGATCCGGTACGGGTCCTTACTGAGTTTATTCTGCAGATAATACAGATTCGAAACTATGAAATAGTTCCCTTCATTTGAATCACTTCCCTTGTATGGGTTATAGCCGGGCCAGAAATCTATAAACCCGTAAATTACCGCCTGGACATATTCCTGGTCTCCCCATGTAAATGAAATATAATCTCCGGGAGCGACATTATATTCAGTCTGAAAATTCCGCGAGATAAAAACAGCCGAAGAAGATTCTGCAAGAAGATTCAGGTACTCGTTTATATGACCGGCAAGAAGATCATCGCGGAACCAGGTGATACTGCCGAATTCATGCGGAATTATCCCCTGGATCTGAACATTCCTGATCGTCCTGTCGCCAAGATATACTTTACCGGCATCTGTTGTGAATACTTTTGTCGTCTTTTCTACACCTGCAAGCTGGGTATAAGGAATATAAGGCGGTTCGCGGAAATGCGGCACAGCAGACAATTCAGGTACATCTGACTGATCCGCATAGGGCGCAGACCCTGCCGTGCCAAGTTGCCTGTCCATTTCTTCCCAGACAGGAAGAAGAACAATATCGGCCCCGTTTTCATATCTGATTTTATCTTCTGCGTTTCTGTTCAAAGTCCTGGCCATATTCGCATCAAAAATACCTATGGCAATTGAAAAAACAAGAAAAAGCATAAGAAATTGCCCGTTCCTTCCTGTGCGCGCCACCTGAAGAATTGCACAGTAAATCTCCGGCGGCCAGATCTTTTTCCCGATCAGATAAATGCCTTTTACCAAAGCGGGAAAAACCCGAAGAAAGAACAGCCCGGCTCCGAGTATAAACATTGCCGATGTCAGGAACAGAAGCGGATCAATTCCGATGCTGTATCCTTCGGCCGCAGTAGTCTGAAGCAGCTGCTGCTGTGATGAATACCTGTAATAGCCGTATCCGGAAACAAGGAGCAGCAGAAAATCAATAAAAAACCTTTTCCAGACAGGAAATTTCAGTTCCCTTCCTTTCTGCTGTTTTGCCTGGACAATACTCATTCTGGACGAAAAGTATGTCGGAACCATCATCGTTATTACAAGGAATAAAAGTGAAATCAGCGAATAGACAATAACCTGGCTGCTGAATGTCAGGGGGAGAGGAGATCGGCGGACAAACTCGAGAAAGCCGTTGCTGGCGCCCATAAGCCTGCATATCAAAAATCCGAGTGCAGGACCGATAACAAGAGAAAGAAGTCCGAGTATCATACTCTCGAAAAAATATACCAGAAAAACCTGCCCGGTACTTTTGCCTCTGCTTTTAAGTATAGAAATCTCGTTTGTTTCGCTTTTAATTATTAAATTGCTGATCATAAAAATATAGAAAAAAAGAAGAATCAGAACCGGTACTTCAATAATCCATAAAGTAAGGCGAAGCTGTTTCTCTCTGACTTCGTATTTTTCCAGAATATCTTCAGCTTCGAATCTGATATCAAGATACCCGGAATGGGCCCGGGCAAGTTTTTTATAATTTTCCATGGCAGACTGAAGAACCCCCAGTCCGGACAGTGTGATACTGTGATAATCAAAAGCGGCAAGCCAGTCAACGCTGCGGATCAGGGTAATATTTTTATCAAGGATTTCATTCTGAAAATATTCATAGCTGGCAAACATCTCGGTACTGTCGGGTTCGTATGCCCAGTAGGTGTCCCTTAAATCCGATCTTTCAAAAATACCCGTAATTCTGATTCTGCTGAAAGGTGCATCACTGTCTTTTCCAAAGACAAGCTCATCGCCCAGAATAAACGAATTAATCTCAAGAAATTTTTCCGTTACTATAACTTCAATTGTTCCATTATCAGGTTTATCCGAATACATTCTGCCGTGAGTTATTTGAATATGATTTTCAATGTCTGTACGGGAGCGGACTGTTACTATTCTTTCCTGCGGCTTCTGTTCCCTCGGATCTGCCGGTACCGTATTGTAGAAATCGAGAAAAACCTCTTCCGACATTGAAAGCAGGGGAAGTCCGATATCAGGGACCAGTTTTTCATTTATATTTTCCTTCAAAGCCCTGTATGCACTGATTCTTTCCGAATCATTGAAAAAAGTAAAATTGGCCTTTATTGAGTAGTATCCAGGAAACATGTTTTTTTCGGTCTGATAGTCTTCCATGTCTCCGGTAAGCATTTTCTGAAGTATCCCGTTCGTATATACAGGAATACTGGATACCATGGCAACTACCAGAATAAATCCGACCAGAAGGCAGATCGTCATCCAGCGGTTTTTCAGCATCTTTTTAAGAACAAATAAAAACACTGCTTAACTCTTTATTATTCGACAACCAGTTCGCCGGCTTCAAGCCCGCCGAGAATTTCATAGGAAGTTGCCGACTCAATCCCGACCTGCACATCACGCTGATTTACTATCCCGTCTTCCAGGACTTTTACAAACCAGCTTCCCGAGTACTTATGGACAAGTCTTTTGGGAAGGACAAGAACATTGTCAGCCCAGTCCAGAACTGCCTCAATGACAGCCGATTCCCCGCGTTCGACATCAGGGGGAAGGTTACTTACCCTGACCTGGATCGTTTCTTTCATTTTCTCATACTCTTCTGCAGGAACGGAAGCGGGAACCATAACGACTTCTCCGCTGTGAACCTTGTCATCGATTTTTACATTTACCTGCATTCCAAGATGGTACTGTATAAAATCAGATCCCTTGTACTGAAGAAGAAGCTTGTGCGGATCAGATATTGTAACTATTTTCTTGTAGGCCGGAATATATTCTCCCTCATGAATATATGCAACATATTCAA
>CAZKOK010000378.1:0-4605 GCA_964554355.1 uncultured Spirochaetia bacterium
CTTCCCTGCCTGTCGCGTACAAGCGGGGTTATATAGATGTCCCGGAATGGAACCTCGTTCATAAATTCCAGACCCGCCATAATCATTCTTGAAACCCAGAAGAAAATAATATCGTATGCAGTTACAAGTGTTGATGTCGGATAGAATTTTTCAAGATCCGCAGTCTTTTCAGGCCATCCCAGAGTTGAGAATGGCCAGAGCCATGCTGAAAACCAGGTATCCAGAACGTCTTCGTCCTGCACAAGCCTGCTTCCCGAACATTTCGAACATTTAACCGGATCTTCCCTTGATACATTAACATTTCCGCAGTCTTCACAGTACCAGACCGGTATCCTGTGTCCCCACCAGAGTTGTCTTGATATACACCAGTCACGGATATTTTTAAGCCATGCTGAATAAGTATTTTCCCATCTTTTCGGATAAAACCTTATCTTTCCATCCTCCCATGCCTTTAAGGCCTTTGCTGCAAGCGGCTTCATTCTGACAAACCATTGTGACGACATATACGGCTCAATAACTGTTGAACATCTGTAGCAATGTCCTACCTGATGCCGGATATCGCTTTTCCCGACCATATAGCCTTTTTCCTCAAGAAGCTCAATTGTTTTTCTGCGTGCATCCCTTACAGAAAGGCCGTGGAGCTCGCGTGGTGTATTCTCATTCATTTTGCCGTCTGGTGTAAGTATATTTATCTTTTCCAGATTATGGCGTTCTCCTATTTCCCAGTCGTTGGGGTCATGCCCCGGAGTTACCTTGAGCGCACCCGTTCCGAATTCCAGGTCTGCATAAGGATCAGCTATCACCGGAATATCGCGTTCTGTAAGAGGAAGTCTGATTTTTTTACCGATAATATTCTTATAGCGGTCATCTTCGGGATTAACAGCAACGGCTGTATCTCCGAACATTGTTTCCGGTCTTGTTGTTGCTATTTTCATTTCTCCCGAACCGTCAGAAAGCGGATATCTGACTGTATAAAGTCCGCCTGTAATTTCTTCATGTTCGACTTCGTCGTCGGAAAGTGCTGTTCCGCATGATGTACACCAGTTTACAAGATACTTTCCCCTGTATATAAGGTCTCTTTCATATAATGTTACAAAAACTTCACGCACTGCTTTTGACAGACCGTCATCGAGAGTAAATCTTTCACGCGACCAGTCACATGAAGCTCCGATTTTTTTCAGCTGATTGGTTATGATGCTGTGGTGCTCATCTTTTACTTTCCAGGTTTCATCAATAAATTTTTCCCGGCCAAGCTGATGTCTGTCTATTCCCTTGTCACGCAGTTTTTTTTCCACTACATGCTGGGTTGCGATGCCGGCATGATCAGTTCCGGGTACCCAGAGTGTTTTTTTCCCGAGCATCCTGTTATAGCGTATCAGGATATCCTGAAGTGAATTGTTAAGCCCATGCCCCATATGAAGAACACCGGTAACATTTGGAGGTGGAATCACAATAACAAAGGTATCATCTCCTTCTCCGGACGGCTGGAAATAGCCGCCTTCAAGCCACATCGAGTATATTCTGTCTTCAAATTCCAGATGATTGAACACCTTGTCCATCGCGCTCATTAAAAACCCTCCGATTTTTATGCTCAGCACTATAACAGAAAAGCGCCATTGCTTCAATAATAACGGGAGAAAGTGCACAAAGAAGATAGATTATTATAATTGGTAATTTTTTTTAATGCTTATAACTTATCATATCGTTTTTTTGAACCGCATAGTGCACAGAGTTTGTACTTAAGGCTATATATATTATAACAATATTTGATGGGAAACCGATTAATTTAAATCATTAAAATCTCTCTGTGACCTCTGTACACTCTGTGATTAAAAATAATTGGAACCTGGAATTAAAGTCTGTTCTTCATCGAAGACTGCCGCCTGGATTTTTCGATTTTTTCCATTTTGCGGTAGTATTTTGTCTGTTTGTCTATTTCTTCTATGTCGGCAACGAATATCTTGTTGTCGATAAGCTGTATTTTCTTGTTGTCGAACATGGTCCTGAGTAAAGGATTTCCGGCTTCTTTTGTGAGTCCGACCAGATTAAGCAGTTCTCTTGGCCCGAAGTCAAAAGTATACGATTCCTTTCTGATCGGCACACGCAGTTTTTCAAGCTGTATAAGAAGGGCATCATAAAGGCGGGCAAGAGGTTCTTCAAGCTGGGTGTTTGCCAGCTGTTTGTAAATAAACCAGATCCTTTCTGAAAGAAGCTGGGTCAGTCTGGTTATTACCTGGGGCTGGGTTGATATCATCTGCTTGAAATTCGCCCTGTTGACTGCCATCAGGACCGAATCTTCATGGGCGATTGCCGAAGCACTTCTCGACTTGTCCTCAAGAAGCGACATTTCGCCGAACATGTCCCCCTGCTTTAAAATCGCCAGAAGAACTTCATTGCTGTTGATGATTTTGGTAATCTTTATGCTGCCTTTCTGGATAATGTACATTTCCTGGCCGGGCTGGCTTTCAGAGAAAATCATCGTATGTTTCGGATATGTCCGTGTAAATTCACTGCTCGATACTTCCAGAAAAACTGCTTTTGAATATGGCTTGATTTTCCCCATGCGTTCCCTTGCGATGTTTATATTTTCACCGTTGGGGCAGTATTTAATGTACTGATAATATGCATAATATGCCTGGTTATACATGCTTTGCCTGGCATAATATTCTGCCACATGAAACAGATGGGTAACATCTTCTCCGGTACCGGAGCTTTTCAGGGTAATTCTGGCAAGAGCTTCATCAAGATATCTCATTTTTTTGGAGAACTGCTGAATAATCTTCATTGCAACTGGTGCATTTCTTTCAATAAGAAGTCCGTACTGTTCACGGTATACGGATATAAGTGAAACATCTGTAAGGGCCTGTGCTGTTTCAATATGAGAATGCGAAGACATTGTTGAAACGACGCCGAAAAAATCACCGGGACCAAGCGTATTGCCGCCCTCTTCCTCGACGACTTCCACTTCCTTGCTTATTCTGACACTACCCGTGCGGATAATGTAAAAGCAGTCGGCTTTCTGCTTGCCTTCAACAATTATATAAGAGCCTCTCTTGAAATTTACTAAGGACAGCTGCAAAGGATTATTCATTATTCATCCGATATATTCTTCTGATTTCAGTATATTGGCCATCCAAATGGTTTGTCAACGCAAAGCAGCCAAATAATATGTTTTTATTTTCGGTAACTACAAACATTAAATTCATAAAGACTTTTTACTATTTTTCACCATGTCGCATTTACGAAAAAATCTTTCCATTTTATCTCAAACTGACTGATATCGCCATACGTTTCTTCGTGAATTGTTGTAAGTGAAAATGAATCCAGGTCAAAATCTGCAACTGCCTGCGGACTCAGTTTCTTTATTTCGGTAGTGCCGCGGGACATAAGCACATGCTGGTTGTCCATATTTCCAAAATAAAAATCCAGTGCATCATCCTTTTGGGCAGAAGAATCAAATACAGCTCCATCACCCATAACCGTGTCCACCGGAAGCCATCCGTATTTCTCAATATAAATTTCCGACCAGTAATGGTTTTTCAGGGGCTCCTGCTGCACAGCATAAATTCCTGAAATAAGTCTTGACGGAATTCCTGCGTTTCTGCAGATACAGCAGAATGCTGCGCTGTAGGCAAATGAATTGCCTTTCCCCGAATTAAACATGTTAATGAGATCCTTGCTGATGTTATTGCCTGTAAATTCCATTTTTTTAATAATATATTCATATATTTTCCGTGCCCTTCGATACGGATTGCTTCTTTCATTTTTAAGGAAATCCCTGCCAAGGTTACGGAAAACAGAATTATCTGCAGGCAGATATTTGTCTGCAGACGTGTATACTGAATACAGTTTTCTTTCAGTGTTGTATTCAGCAGGGACTCTGGAACTTTCAATTCTGCTTTCATATGCATAGCGGACAAGTGTTGCAGTTATCTTTATGTCATAATTGCGCCACGATTTCATATCGGTAAACCTGAATCTCATCAGGTTTTTATAATTTTCCCATAACGGTTCTTTTGAGTTTTTCAATAACATTGATTTCTGGAAAATTGTTTCTGCTGGTCTTGGTATCAATATATCAAGATAATTCGGTGCAGCCGCTATAACCTGGCTTACTGTAGCTCCATAATCAATTTCATATGTTTTCGATGAAGTGAAAACCCTGTTTCCGACCTGTCCCTTGACTTCAAAGAAATATCCGTCACTGATTGCTTTCTCGGTCCATATTTTGACGTTGCCGGAAACGGCACCGTCAGGAACATAAAGGATTATTTCATTATCATTCCATGAAATATAATCATAATCCCTTTCTGTTGCGGGAATCATGATTTCCGTAGTTTCTGATGAATTGCGGCTTTGTATGCTGTTTTCAGGTGTAAAAAATACCAGGCTGCTTGCCTGTTCAAGTCCGAAATTTGATCCTTTTATTGTTATTTTTGTACCGGTACTGCCTTCTGAAGGAGAAATAGATTCAATATCAGGCTGACCCTGCCCTGGACCGTCAAGAACAACCGGTATATGCTGGCGGTTTGTAAAAAGAAGTCCGTTACTTGCCCCTTCCCTGGTAAGAACAGAAATCATTCCTGACTGAAGTTTTTCCGGCAG
>CAZKOK010000379.1:0-229 GCA_964554355.1 uncultured Spirochaetia bacterium
AAGAACAGGAAAAAGCTGAAAGAGAAAAAGAAAGAATCGCCCGGATGAGATACGTAAAAGGCGAAGAAGTTCAGATTGAGGATTATCCTGAACTTAAGGGAGGAGTTTATTCAAGACATATCAAATTCCTGCTAATGCTCAACGTAAACCATCCATTCAATTTCCTGGCAGCAGCAAAAAATGCCCAGCGCCTTATCAGAGGTCATGAGCTTACGCTTGGGTCAGGCAA
>CAZKOK010000379.1:239-3215 GCA_964554355.1 uncultured Spirochaetia bacterium
TTCTTCTTTCTACCTGTATTTTTCCAAGATGCTGCCAGGACCTATTGCATCCCTCAGATTCAATGGAGACCGCTGCAGTTTTTTTCCTCATGATTTTCAGTATTTCCCGAACCTTAGCGCTCCGCTCGAAGACTGCATCAATAAGAAAATTGTGGTATCATGGGGCGGAGAATCACAGACAATCACATTCAAGGAATGGCTTTCTCCACTTGAAGAAATTAACCGCATTATGCATATGGTTGAATATCTTGGACCCATGAAATCACCGTGGGAAGAAGAAGAGGAAGCGGCCGGCAACTGATTTTCAGCAGATATTTCGGTACAGGATATTCCGGATAAGCTATTACAGCTTATCCAGGATGTCGTTTGCAATTCTTTTAATGGATGATGATGAACCCTCTTCTGCAAATGTTTCAACTTTTCCGCGCAGGCTGGTAATCCCGTTAAGCCCTATCGCCCTGAGGGCATATATTTTCAGATTCAGCGATTTATGACCCAGCATTCTCTCAAAAAGATCAGCCTGGCCCGATGATTTATACAATGAAAACTGTTTACAGACAAGATCAAGGACTTTTGAGTTCTCTTTGTCCCATTCTTCTGTTATTATCTCTTTAAACAGACTGACGGAATTACTGAAATCATTTTCACCGAGCTTTTCTATCGCGGTCATTCTTATGCTTTCGGTATTTGCCTTGTCCTTTACATATTCGCGCAGAAAATTGTATGCATCTGCAGTACCGATTCCGGCAATTGCCAGAACTGCATTAAGCCTTACCGGTATTTCCGGGTCCTTTTTGGCCTTGTATTGCAGAATATCAAGCGCAGGTGCATATTTCGCCTTTCCAAGCGCTTTTTCCGCGTCCTGTCTTACACGCCAATTCTGATCTCTCAGGGCCTCTTCAAATATGTGATAAACTTCAGACATCTGATAATTATTCAATGCAGCAAGAACAAAACTTTTAAGATTAGGATCATTTTCATTCCATACCGTAATAAAAAGGTCAAGGCTTGAAGGGTCCGCAATTTTCCCAAGGGCTTCACACGCATACCATCTGAATGCTTTTCTTTCATCCGGGTTTTCAAGGATTTCCGACAGCATATCGATATGCGCGCTATCTCCGGTTTCGCCAAGAGCTTTTATTACGGCAATTTTCAGATCATCACTTGAGTCGGTGTCCTCATAGATTTCCCATATTTTTTCAAAATATTTCTGCGAATTCAGTGCGCCAAGCGTACTGACTGCCGCAGAAACAAGCTTATCATCAATATCTTTAAGAATATTGCCGACGGCGTCTTCCGCGCTTTTCAATTTGAAAGCTTTTACATACTGCAGATATTCAACAACCGAGTCCTTGTTTTCAATATCGTAGTTTTCAAGAAAGACAACTATCTGCTTTTCAAGGCGGCTTGATTCCAGCTCCCTGAAATAGGCGCATATTGCCTGTTTGATTTTTGCATTTCCTGATTCTGCGAATATGACAGCAAGATCATCATCAAATTCCCTGCTTTTTTCATCCTTTATCTCATTTATAAGATCAAGGATCTCCTGGTCAATTCCGTATTTCAGGATTTCCCTTCTTTCATTGACAAGCGAATCCTGTGCAAATGACGCTGCAGCAGTCAGAAATAACAATATTGACAGCAGATATTTATTCATTTTTTCTCCTGAACATCTCAACTTTCAGCAGACGATAGGCAAGAACCATCAGTCCGGCAGCCGCAGCACCTTTTCCTCCAAGGATAAGCATGCTTATGACAGACCGTCCGTTCATCCAGTACTCCTTAAATAATATACCGCTTAAAAACAAAAAAACGATTAAAAAAACAAGACTTACAGAAATCTTAATAATTGTTATCACGATTTTTCTCAGGTTCAAACCGCCTGCTTTCTTTCGGGCAAACCAGAGAAGGAAACCTGCCCCGAAAAGAAAAGCTATTGAATTGGCAAGAGCAAGTCCTGCAGCACGCAATACTGTCTCCTTAAGAATCAGGGACAGGACAATATCGATTACACCGACAACAGCTGCTCCGATAAAGGGAATTTTATAATTATTCGAAGAATAGAAAAACCTTGTCAGAAAATTAAATATTGCGACCGGGAACAGTCCTGCAGAATAGTACAGTAAAACATTACCCGTCATAACTGTATCGAAAAGCTCCCATTCCCCGTACTGATAGAAGACAGCAAGAAGTTCTTTTCCAAGCAGCATCAGTACAACCATGGAAGGTATCAGGAGGACAAGCAGGAATCTTATTCCGTACTGCAGGGTATCCTGCAGACCGGACCGGTCTTTCAGGGCAAACTGCTTGCTCATTTTTGGGAAAAGAACAGTGCTTACGGACGCGAAAAAGAGTCCGTAAGGAAGCTGGAACACTACAATTGCATTGGTCAGATATGTAACGCTGCCTGTGTCAGGCAGTCCGGAAGCAAAGCGCAACGCAATTACCTGTGTAATTGCAAACACCGAAGATATTGTCATTACAGGCAGCCATCTTTTCATTACCTGCATGAAATCATTGTCTTTAAAATTAAAATTAAGTTTTAATCTGTATTTCTCTTTAAAAAACCACGGAAGCTGGAAAATAATCTGGGCCAGACCTCCAAGCAGCACTCCAAGGACCATTGCGTACGGGCCAAGCGATTTATTAAAAAGCAGCAGTGAAGAAATGACACAGACAGAAAAAAGCACAGGAGTTATTGCCGGAATTGAAAATACCTTGTGAGTATTCAGAATTCCCATAATAATTGCAGAAACGCTTATTAACGGAAGATAAAATATGAACCATCTGAATAATTCAGAAGAAAGATTTATTTTTTCAGCCGTGTCGAATTCTGAAATTACTGCAGTCACAAGCGGTTTTGCAAGCAGCACGCACAGAAAGCAGAGAGGGATAATAACCACAAGCTGGAAAGAAAAGACTCTGCTGAATAGATTTTGTGTCTTTTTCCCTGTCGGATCTTCCACAAGGTTTTTA
>CAZKOK010000379.1:3225-4576 GCA_964554355.1 uncultured Spirochaetia bacterium
GCGCCCCTTCAGCCATCAGTTTTCTCAGATTATTCGGTACGGCAAATGTCAGATTTATAACATCAGCAATATTTCCGGCACCGAAAATACCGGCAAAAACGGCCTGCCTTACAAAACCGAGGATTCTTGTGACAAAAGTAAAAATCATTACGAGGAACGTATGCTTTGTGCTGCTTGCCGATTTTTCCTTCATCAGTTAACTCCAAAATTATCTCATGCCGGTCCCGGTTTGTTTTATTTCTGCAGATACCGGTTCAGGAAATCTTTTTTGAATTCGGTAAATCTATTATCAAATATCGACTTCCTGATATCTTTGCTTAACCTGTTCAGAAACCAGAGATTATGATATGTGGCAAGCATCGGGCCGAAAATCTCTTTTGCCTTGAAGAGATGCCTGAGATATGCCCTTGAATAGTGCCTGCAGCAGTAGCAATTGCAGTCAGAATCAACCGGGTTTTCATCCAGCCTGTACTGTTCCTTTTTCAGGGCAATTATGCCGTCACGGGTAAAAACCGAGCCGTTTCTGGCGATCCTGGTGGGGAAAACGCAGTCAAAAATATCAATACCGTTTTCAACTGCATCAAGGATATAATCCGGAGTACCTATACCCATCAGGTAGTGAGGTTTTTCATAAGGCAGGAATTCCGCAGTGTATGAAAGAAAATCCATAAAAACCTCATATTCTTCGCCTACGGATAGACCGCCTATTGCAATACCGGGCAGATCAAGCGCATTAATTTCTTCTGCACTCCTTTTTCTCAGGGTTTTATAAAAGTTCCCCTGAATGATTCCGAAAAGATAACCCGGCTTTCGTTCATTTGCATTCTGCCATTCACTTTTGCTTCTTTTAAGCCATTCAGTTGTTCTGGTCAGTGCGCCAAGTGCTTTTTTTTCCGTTATTCCGGGTTCTGTGCAGACATCAAGAGGCATCATGATATCGCTTCCCAGGGATTTCTGTATGTTTATGACTTTTTCGGCACTGAGTCTGTGATATGAGCCGTCAATATGTGAACGGAAATAAACCCCCTGCTCTTCTATTTTTCTGAAAGGAGCAAGTGAGAATACCTGAAACCCGCCTGAATCGGTAAGAATATTCCTGTCCCAGTTGGAAAATTTATGCAGGCCTGAAAATTTTTCAATTACTTCCATTCCCGGCCTGAGGTACAGATGATAAGTGTTGCCGAGTATCAGGTCTATACCCATCTCTTTCAGATGATCATGAAACATTGCCTTTACTGTAGCATTTGTTCCTACAGGCATGAATACAGGAGTCTCTACATCGCCGTGGGCAAGATGCATAATGCCTGCCCTTGCCTTGCTGTCTTTGTCCTGGTGTAAAATGTCAAACATT
>CAZKOK010000380.1:0-4571 GCA_964554355.1 uncultured Spirochaetia bacterium
AATGGCTTCCTGTAAAATGGCTTGCCGGAGTTGGGTGAGGTAGGAGGATTGATTTGTAACTTCGTTTGATAGATCTGAAATTTCAGTTTCTATTGAATCAAAGTAATGATTGACTCGCTTTTGATTTGAGATATCAGGCACTCGTACTTTCAAAGGTAAAAGATGCTTTGGCTTGATTTCTGTTTTGATCCCGCCTTTTACTTGATTCTGTAATTCATTTATAAAGGCTGGACTTTTTAAGAATCGCTTTAAAAAATCAATGTCAATTTTGTCTTTGTCAAAAATGTAAGATGAATAATGGATTGTTGCAACAACTGGCTCAGATCCTTCGTAAACAGCAAGAGCACCTTTTGCAACATTTATTCCGGATATTACAAGATCACCAGGTTCTACAATTATCATATTTGTTTTTGTAGATTTATCAGAAAGATGAATCTTTCCTGAAAAATCAATCTTTTCCAGGCGTTTAAATCCTGAAATTACAGGGTCATTTGGTTTGTATTTGCCTGTGCGTTCCACTAGAAAATCAGAAACTGGTCTATATGGCCAATTATTCATTCCCCAGCTCCGTCTTCAGCTTTTCTAACAGCTCATCACTCTTCCTGAACGAATCATGAAGCATTGTTAATAGTTCTTTACTTGAATAAGTATGTTCCTCTTGCGCAACATGCGGATTCTTGATATCCAGATTAAACCCATTCTCCTGCAATGCCTTAATCGAAACCTTCCAAGCCTGTTCATTCTCTTGCCGTTTATCCCACCATTTTTTCAAGATTTCAAATTCAGTTTTCTGAATGGGTTTTGTCTTGGAATAGGCTTTTACCGCTTCCGGAAGTTTATGTTCCCAATACCAGATTTCTTTTGTTGGTTCGCCTTTGGTGAAAAAGAGCAGATTGGTCGCCACACTGGCATAGGGTTGAAAAACAGAGTTAGGCAAACGGACAATAGTGTGTAAATTACATTTTTCAAGCCAGTGCTGGCGGATTCTTTCCTTTACTCCGTCACCGGTAAGGGAACCGTCTGGTAAAACAATGGCAGCCCTGCCGCCGTCTTTCAGATAGCGGATCATCAGCAAAAGAAACAGATCGGCGCTTTCAGTAGTCCGGTAATTCAAGGGGAAATTGGTCTGCACACCATCAGCAACGGAAGCTCCGAAAGGGGGATTAGCCAGAATAACATCAACACGTTCTTTTGCCCCGATGCTGGTATATTCCCTGTTCAGGCTGTCGGTATAATCAATATTTGGCACTTCGATATCATGAAGAATAAGATTGGTCACACATAGCATAAAAGGAAGCGGTTTGAATTCCTTCCCGTGAATGGTTTCTTCCAGTGTCTTTAAATCCTCAACTCCTTTCACATCCTGATGGCGGATATTTTCAATAGCGCTTGTCAAAAACCCGCCCGTTCCGCAGGCCGGATCAAGAATCTTTTCACCAAGACGTGGATTTATTGTTTCCGTCATAAACTCGGTAATGGCACGGGGAGTATAAAATTCACCATAGTTCCCGGCGCTTTGAAGGTCTTTCAGAATGCTTTCATAAATATCGCCGAACATATGCCGGTCTTCCGAGATATTGAAATCTAATTGATTAAGCTGATTGATTACCTGTCGGATAATGGTACCGTTTTTCATATAGTTGTTGGTACCTTCAAATATCTCCCGAATAATAATCGCCCGCTTGTTTCCAGTTGAAATATCAAGGTTATTTAAACCGGGGAAAAGCTTCTGATCGACAAATTCTTTCAGTTCATCGCCGGTAATTCCTTCACTGTCGGCCGCCCAGTTCCGCCATTGCAGTTCAGTAGGAATCGCTGAAGTATAATTATCCTGAATCAATTCCAGTTCTGTATCTTTGTCATCAATTATTTTAAGCGTAATCATCCAGCCAAGCTGCTCAATTCTTTGCGCATCGCCGGAAACACCCTGATCTTTGCGCATGATGTTCTGTAGTGTTTTTATAATATTGCCGATGTTCTTCATTTATGCTGCTACCTTGTAAAGTTCTTGTTCAAGTTCTCGTATGGCATTCAGGTAATTTTCCTTGCTGCCGAACAATTTGATTATTTCTGCCGGTGTTCCCAATCCGGTAAAGGGTTCAACCTTCAATACAGAAAGTTCCTCTATGTTCTCAATGCCTTCACTGGCATACTTGTCCAGTAAGGCATTCAATACATTTCTTGCCTGTTCGCCGTATTTGGTGAAGTAGTTTCTTTTTTTGACTTGTTCAACCCGTTCTCTACGTGTTAATGCAGGCATGTCCCAGGCTACATGACAGATAAGATCAAAGATATCCAGGTCTTTTTTCACCTCATCCATCAGGTTTTCAAGGATGACTCCATGTTTTTCCAGTTCGTCGATTAAAGTTTTTTTCTTATCCGTGCTGTTCCATATTTGAAGGAAGTCTTCCAGACTTCGGAACTCTTTTAAAAGTCCTTTCTTTGTATATTCCTTCAAACTCTCGGTTATCAGTTTACCGTTGGCATCCAAATGCTGAACTCTCTCATTCAATATTGAAACATCAACTCCGGCAACATAAACCTTGCCCTGTGGTCCATCATCAATTTCTCCGCCGTCAACAATAGTCGGGGTTTCACCGGGGATTTCTTCATCATCCGAAAAATCAACTTCTTCTCCGGTTAAGTCATCAATAACTGTTTCTTCTTCGGGATAAACATCTTCATCGGTGAGTTCTTCATCCTCACCAATAACCTTAACCCGAACAGGACCGCCGTCAAAGGCCGGGTCGGCAAATTTATCCGTCACATTCCGAAAGTCCATAATGGTAAAGAATTGTTTTCCGAACTCTTCATTGATACGTGTTCCGCGTCCGATTATCTGCTTGAATTCCGTCATGGATCCTATGTTGGAATCGAGAACAATAAGCTTACAAGTCTGAGCGTCCACACCGGTTGTCATCAGCTTTGAAGTTGTGGCAATGACAGGATATATTTCTTCCGGGTTAATAAAATTATCCAGTTCCCGTTTTCCAATCTGATCATCACCGGTTATTCGCATTACATATTTACTTGATTTCTTTGCTTCTTCAGGATTGGCATTGATGAGAGCCTGTCGCATTCTTTCGGCGTGTTCTATATCAATACAAAAAACAATTGTCTTGTCTTGAGGATTTGTCTTTTTTAGAAATTCCGCAACTCTTCCGGCAACCTGTTTTGTTCTTTCATCGATAACAAGATCCCGGTCATAATCCTTGATATTGTAAACCCGATCTTCCACAGCATTACCACCGCTGTCACGAACCGTTGAATCAGGCCGCCAACCCTCAAGGTCAACATTCAGACCGACTCTAAGCACTTTATATGGAGCAAGAAAACCGTCATCAATACCCTGTTTTAATGAATAGGTATAAAGCGGTTCTCCAAAATACTCGATATTTGAAACTTCATTCGTTTCTTTAGGAGTAGCCGTTAAACCGACATGTGTTGCCGAAGAAAAATATTCCAGAATACTTCGCCAGGCACTGTCCTCTGCCGCACTTCCCCTGTGGCACTCATCAATAACAACAAGATCAAAGAAATCAGGACTGAATTCCCTGTAAGCGTCCTTGTCTTCATCATAATTGGTTAATCCTTGATAAAGAGCTAGATAAACTTCAAACGCCTTATCAATGACCTTTTTTCGGATAACTGTCATTTTGTCTTTGAAGTGTTTGAAATCACCACGCTTTGTTTGATCGATCAGAGCGTTCCTGTCGGCAAGAAAAAGGATACGTTTCTTTGTTCCACTTTTCCATAGACGATAGATAATCTGAAAAGCTGTATACGTTTTCCCGGTTCCGGTCGCCATGACCAGCAGTATCCGGTTTTGTTCTTTGGAAATGGCTTCGACTGTTCGGTTAATCGCTATTTGCTGGTAGTACCGCGGCTTTCTTCCCGAACCATCAAAGAAATAATCATAAGAGGAAATATCTTCCTGTTCTTTTGTTTCGATTCCTTTGAACTTTTTATACTTTTCCCAGATTTCACTTGGGGAAGGGAAATTATCAAGATCAATATTTCTTTCAATTTGAGATGAATAGCCAGAGCGGTCATGTTCCAGAAACCCATCACCGTTTGAACTGAAGACAACAGGAATATCAAGGATTTCCGCATAATCAAGACCCTGTTGTAAACCGGCTCCGATTGTGTGCTTATTATCTTTCGCTTCAATTATGGCAATTGGAATATTGGGTTTATGATAGAGAATAATATCAGCGAATTTTCTTTCGCCCCTTGCGGTCTTGTTTCCTTTTACATAAATCCGACCATCAGTAAAGTAGACTTCTTCCCGAACCTGTTTTTCAATATTCCATCCTGCCTTTCTTATTGCCGGCATTATGAATTGTGTGATTATATCTCTTTCTGATAAGTCTTTTTTATTCATTCACTTTCCTCTATCCCTTGTCTTAGCCTGGCATGGACGCCGGGCTTCTTGGGGCGCGGGGATTTTAAGACCGCTTATGTTTATTTATATCATATTTTTAACCAGCTTGGCGCGGTATTGCCTATAACGTTCCAGAAATATGCGAAGTTGCCTGGTACCCCGAAGGGGTTGATAAATATCTGGAAAA
>CAZKOK010000381.1:0-4534 GCA_964554355.1 uncultured Spirochaetia bacterium
AAAAAATGTGGGATGAGTATCTTGCAAATTTAGTATATTATTCTTCAATTTTTCCATTTGTACCCGACCTGATAGACAGTCTCAATGCAGCAAAAATCAGGGTTGATATTCTGCAGTTTGCGCCTTATCCGGCAGATGTGCACGTCAATACTTCTGCCCAGATTATATTTATCATCAGGAAAAGCCGCGTCTGCCAGTATGTCCCTGTTTATTACAATTTCCGGATTGGAAAGGAGTTTGTTAAGTATTCTGAATTCTGAAATGGTCAGCACAACTTCTTTGCCCATATACTCACAGGTCCAGCGGCCTGTATTTATTTTTATGTTTCCATAGGAAACTGTTTCAGAAGCGGATACATCTGATGTGCTTCCGTAATACATTCTGACCCTTCTCAGGCTTACTTTTATGCGCGCAAACAGTTCTTTCATGGAAAATGGTTTTGTAAGATAATCGTCGCCGCCTATTTCCAGGGCAAGGATCTTGTCATATTCTTCTGACCGGGCAGAAAGAAAAATTACCGGGACAAGCGGATATTCATCACGCAGCCACCGGCAGAACGCAAACCCGTCCATTCCAGGCATATTTATATCCAGCACAATTATATCCGGAAGTCTGCCTCCCGATATCATATCTCGCGCATCGAGACCATTCCCGGCCGTATATATTTTATATGACTGCTTTTCTCCTGCCAGTCTTATAAGTTCCTGCAGATCACTGTCATCTTCGACTACAAGTATTATTTCCTTTTCCGGCATACCTGATAATAACATCTATTCGGCAGGTTTCATCAGATTTTCTGACAAATTAATAAAACTTTCAAAACACTGAAACAATTTCGAAACATTTCATTTTCCGTTCTGCAACATCTGAAATCGATAAATAAGCAATCCGGCTGAAATTGGAGAATTTCAGCAAACAACAAGGAGGATTGCATGAAAAAAATGCATTCTGAAAAATTTTTTATTATTCTGACAGCAGTGTTGATCATAACATCCTGTATGTCAGAGGGAAGGGAAAACATTAATACAGGTGAATACTGGAAGACTGCCGGTTTTATAGAATCGGAAGTTATGAAAACAGCAAAGATCACAAAACCCGAATTGTCAGAAGAAAATCTGGAATTGCTTGCTGCTTACGAAGCAGTTAATTCAGATGGCAGTTTTGATCTCAGGAAACTTTCAAACCTGCTTATGAACCCTGAATGGAAAGTAAGGAAAGCTTCTGCCATTGCATTGGCAAATATGGGACCGGATTCTCTTCCCGCACTTGAGAAGATAATTGCAGCTCTTAATGATGAAGAATGGCAGGTCCGCGAACCTGCAGTGCGGACTCTTGCACTCACTGGCAAAGAAGCAGGCTCTGCAGCAGAAAATGTTGTTCCGCTGCTTGCTGATGAAGAATGGCAGATCAGAAGATCAGCCGCCCAGGCCCTTATTTCCTTCGGTAAAATTCCCGATTCCGCTGAAGCGCTTCTGGTTAAATGTGCAGAAGATGTTGAATGGCAGGTACGAAGGCCGGCGGTTCTTGCGCTCACACTCAGTGGAAAAATAAATGATGAAACAATTGTTCTTTTAATGAACGCCCTTGGGGATGAAGAATGGCAGGTGCGTAAATCTGCAGCCATAGCACTTGGATCTGCAGGAAGCATTGCCTCGGCAGCAGTTTCTGAATTGATAAAAAGCCTGAATGATGATGAATGGAACGTAAGACGCAGTTCCGTCTATGCTCTGGCAGCAATCAACGGCAATGATCCCAGGATAACCGAGGCAATTGGAAAAATGAATTCCGATCAGGAAGAACTTGTCAGAAAGGCGGCTTTTGACGTGCTTTATGGAACTGACCGATAAACAAAGCTGACCGAATCAATGATTGGATTTCCCGAAGTGTATCTGAGGTTTATACCGGAATATCACTTCGGGAGATTCATTATCCTGCCGTATCAGCCGATATCTGTCTTTTCAGTCTTTCTGTATGCATACTCCGGTCAGCATTCTTTTCAAGTCTTTTCAGATACGTGAGTTCCTTCCGCAAATCCTTTCTGATGTTCATGTGCCAGAAATATTCACCGATAAAAATAAATTTATTAATCCATTTATACTTAAGCAGAGCAGTTGCAAGCCTTATAAGCGAGTATATTTTAGCACTGGCATGTATTATCTCTTTCTGAAGCTGATACGGACTTATATTTGCAGGATAATGCACAACATTACCGTCATATTTACTCCAGTCCTGATGTATGAGCCTGTGTTTGTTTTTTTCATAAAAAGACGTCCCCGGGGTAAAAAACATGGTCTGGATCAGTACGCCGTGTATTCCATTTTCTATTACAAAATCAGCAATTCTGTCCCCGATCCCGGGTTTATCATAATCTGATCCAACTATAAACAGGCCCCGGACACCTATTCCATGTGCATGTATATTTTTTATCGCATATACGATTTCATCATGAGTGCTCTTTTTTCCATAATGTTTAAATGAATCATCATCGATAAATTCTATTCCAAGGCTAACCTCAATAAAACCGGCCGTTTTCATTTTTGCAAGCAGTTCATCATCAAAGCCAATTTCGAATCTGGCCTGCACAGAAAAGTGGTAATCAATCCCATTTTCAATTATCGCATCAATAACCTGCATTGCCCATTTCCTGTCATGAGCAAAATTATCATCAGTAATCCAGAGTCCGGTATTAATTCGGGGGATAAATTTTCTTTTTGGAATTCTATTGCCTGTTTAATATCTTCAATTATACT
This sequence comes from uncultured Spirochaetia bacterium, assembly GCA_964554355.1. Taxonomy (GTDB): domain Bacteria; phylum Spirochaetota; class Spirochaetia; order CAZKOK01; family CAZKOK01; genus CAZKOK01. The sequence continues at coordinate 2,751 of CAZKOK010000381.1, forward strand.
TTCAGGACTTCTCTTTCTTATCTTTCTCCCAAAATGTTCAATCACGCTGCAGTAGGCGCAATTATGCGGACATCCCCTGGATGCGTGTACCTGAGGCCACAAAGTATCGTATTTCCCGGCAGCCATGGAGTACCCGTATACGATGCTTCTGTCAGGAACAGTATTGGTATTTTCAGGCTGAATTCTCTTCCCCGTGTTTATTATCCTTCCATCTTTCATGTATACAATTCCCGGAAAATCCGGCGGGTTGTTATTTTCGACTGCTTTTATAAATTCAATTATTGATTCATCCCCGTCGCCTGTAAGCATATAATCGCAGTAATTTACTGTTTCAGTATAATTAAGGGATGCCTGCATACCGCCGAAAACTATCGTTGCCGAAGAATTCTTTCTGATCTTCCGGGCAATCTCATAGCCGCGCAAAGCGTTATATGTACTGATTGAAATAAATACAATATCCGAATCATATACATCTTCATAATCTATGTAAGAAATCGATTCAGAATACATCATTGTATCTTCTGCATACTCCCGTGCAATTGTGGCAAGAGTAATAAGCCCTGTAGACGGATTTCTGATATACCTGTTATATGTCAGGAAATTCCATATATACGGTCTATAAGGAGCCCTGTTCCCCGGCTCAATGAATCGGATTTTTTTAAGCACAGAAAATACCCCTTGGAAATAAATTGTTTTACTTAATGTCAGTATTATTTAAAATATACAGCTATCAGGTGTAAAAAAGAAATTAATACGCTTTTTCCTCAGGTTCGGACAGTATCCCGTCAAAGCGTATTGTAAAACAATGTAAGGTTTTTTGACCTGTAAAGTCCAATAGGCTATAATAAAAACAGGGATATTTTATCAGTTATGGGAAATACCGGTTCTTCTGATATCAGGAAAAACGTAAAAACAATTGCAGTATTCTCGGAAACACCGAAGTTTGATATTCCTATTTCGGTGCTGGAAGGCGTTCAGAAAGTCTGCAGGCGGGAAAATGCCAATATGCTTTATGTCTGCAGCAGAGCGGTCCGGTCCCCAATCAAGAATCATTTCAATGCAAATATCCTTTATGATCTTCTCGGCAATAAAAAATTCGACGGTATCATACTGTTATCCAATCTTATCGGAGCGTATATAACAAGCAGCGAATATCAGGAATTCTGCAGCAGGATAAAATCCGGGAATGCAATCAGTCTTGGCAAATCGATTGATGGTATCACAAGTATTGTCAGCGACAATAAAAAAGGTGTGTACGAAATTACAAAACATCTTATTGAAAAACACAAGATATCAAGGATCGCCTTTATAAAGGGTCCGGAAGGAAATCAGGATTCCGATGAACGTTATGAAGGTTTTCTTCAGGCAATGAAGCAAGCAGGCTTAAGTATTGATAATGAGCTTGTAGTAAACGGTAATTTTCAGCAGCAGTCCGGAAAAGACGCGGTTGACAAATTAATAACCCAGTACAGAAAAACCCCCGGAATGGATTTCCAGGCAATTATCACTGTAAATGACTACACGGCTTTCGGGGCCCTGCAGCAGCTGAATGAATACGGGATCAAGGTCCCGGATCAGGTGGCTGTCTGCGGTTTTGACGATGTTGACAGTGCCAAGCATACCGAACCGATGCTTACAACTGTCAGACAGTCATTTCACGCTGCAGGGGAAGAAGCCGCCAAAATTCTTCTGGCAAAAATAAACGGAAAGAAAATCAGCGATAGCGCTAAAATCCTCTGCCAGCCTGTATACAGGGAAACATGCGGCTGCCCGAAGGTCATGGA
>CAZKOK010000382.1:0-4530 GCA_964554355.1 uncultured Spirochaetia bacterium
TATGCAGTATGTATATTTTTATCCCTGCTGAGTATCTGGCCCTTCCTGGTTATGCTTGTCAACTCAACAAGAGGAACATTCGAAATACAGCAGAGTGCAGTTTCACTTATACCATCAAACCATTTGATCAATAACTTTAAAGTATTTGAAGGAAAGAGTTTTAATGCAATAACCGGATTTATTAATTCTATGATACAGGCTGTAGGCGCTACTGTCTGCGCTTTATACTTTTCTTCTCTTACTGCATATGGTCTGGTAGCATACAACTGGAAACTGCGTAGACCATTCTTTACTTTCATAATGTTTGTACTCATGCTTCCTGTACAGGTTTTAACAATCGGTTTTTATCAGTTCATATACAGGATTCACATGACAAACAATCTCCTGCCGCTGATAATTCCTGCAATTGCTTCACCGGCCATAGTTTTCTTTATGAGACAATATCTGCTGGCCACATTGTCACTTGATATTGTAAATTCTGCAAGAATAGACGGTGCAAAGGAATTCTACACTTTTAACCGGATTATTCTGCCGATAATGAAACCGGCCCTTGCAGTGCAGGGTATATTTATATTTGTATTTAACTGGAACCAGCTTTTTCTCCCTCTGGTATTACTTACTAGCAGTAAAAAATATACGATGCCTATTATGGCGAGTCTTTTACGGGGGGATATTTACAGAACCGAGTATGGTGCAGTGTATCTGGCCCTGACATTGACAGTTCTTCCGATTTTTGTTGTTTATTTCATTCTATCGAAGTATATAATCGCAGGAGTTGCTCTGGGATCAATAAAAGAATAAACAAAAAGGGAACAGACTTAGGTCTGTTCCCTTTTTTTTAGAGATTGGATTATTCCAGGAACTCATCACGCAGCGGTGTAAAACTGTCCACTATTCTGACTTTTTCATTAAGCACTTTTATCGTATGCTTTTTACCGGAAGATACTGCAAACATTTCGCCTGTTTTCAGATACCTGTCCGGTTCATCTTCGCAGTAAAAGATTATTTCTCCCTCTGCGATATAACTGACCTGCTCATGCGGGTGGCTGTGCGGCGGTTCAGGCTCCTGCCAGGGACCGTTTGTAAAATCGATCACCGCTGTCATTAAATTATCAGTGTACATCAGGGTCCTGAAAACACCCGGCTTTATTTCTTTTCTTTCTGAAGCTTTCATATTTATGCACATTATTTTACTTGCACATGTTAGTCAACCGGTAAAAAAACAACTCGTTGATCCATTTATTGATTATCAATCTTGACAGCTGAGAATTATCATCAGAGAATATCTCCCGAATATTCCAATAAATTATTCAGGAGATATTATGAAACTGAAAATTTCCTCGTCTCTCGGCAGAAGAGATGAACAGCCCAATATTGAACTTGCCGAACAGATAGTAAATACAATGGATAAATCCGCAGTTGCTGAAATAATTAATGGCATAGGCGGCTTTGACAATCTTACAGCAAATGACTGTATAAAAGTGGCATATGAAATCGGTTATCGTTCACCGGGGCTTATTGCTGAGTATGCAGACGTATTTATAAGAACACTTAAGTCACGCAGCAACCGTCTTGTCTGGGGGGCCATGACAGCACTCTCAACTATTGCTGAATTGAAGGCTGGACTTATTTTCAGTCGTATGGATGTAATAATGGAATCTTTCAAAAACGGGAGTGTAATAACCGTTGATAATGCTGTTTCCGTATTTGCCGGACTTGCCAAAGCCGGGAAAGAATATGAAAAACAGATTTTTCCATTAATTATAAATCACCTGAAAACGTGCCGACCAAAAGAAGTTCCCCAGCATGCGGAACGCTATCTGCCGGCCCTGACTTCCGGAACTAAAGCCGGGTTTATTGATGCATTAACTTACAGGCTGCCGGATCTTTCCGATTCAGGCAGGAAAAGAATTGATAAAGTGCTGAAAGAAGCAGGCAGCAAATAGCCGGTGTTCCTGAAATTGAAGAAAACGGCGTGTCTGCCGGGACCTGTTAATGCAGAAAATCTGTATATATTCCGTCAATCGGCGTATTTAGCAGTTCGGCCGCAATATCAGGATCATTGTATGTATGAACATAAACAAAGACACCGTTTTCCTTGAATATCCTTAAGTACTCATCGAAATCCTTCTTTCCAACCGGCATGGCAGCTGCAAATAATTTATTGTTCCGGACAAATTCCTCAATTTCTTCAGGAATCTGTTTATTCAGATACAGCGTAAGGATGATATTGTCAAATCCAAGTTCCTTTACTTTTTCATATTCTGAAGTCTCATATATCTGGGGTATAAACCTGAAAATAAACCGGCTGCAGTTTTCAGCAAGATATTTAAGGCTTAAGAGATTTTCTACCTTCATGTCTGTCACAATAAATGTATAGGGATGTCTCTGAAGCCAGTTTGTCAGCATTGGAAGGGTCACAACAGTAAGATTCTCTATCATTTTCATTCTTGAAACAGTCTCATAGTCAAGAGGGGAATTTACTGAAAATCCGAACAGATATTCAAACTTATCTTCCCAGTCATGCAGGGCAATCAGTTTTCTGTCGCTTGTCCAGTCAAAATCCATTTCAAAAATCTGATGTCCGAGTTTGTAGTTATAATCAAGGGCTTCGAGGCTGTTGGAATACATTACACCGTCTACTCCGCCCCCCGCGTGCGCAATATATCTTGTCGGCTGCGGATTAAATGCTGAGACCCCGGTCATAATTAAAAAAAGGTACATTATCGGCTTCATCTTTTAAGGTTCTCGTATAAGGATTTTATCTGATAATAAACATAAAATATATGAATTTCAATATCTGCTGAAAACTAAAATTATTCCGGGATACATTGTTATTTACCGGTTTGCGGATATATAATCTGATATTAGGAGAGATTTGATGAACAGGAAAAAAATACTCGTATTCGCCGTTGTTTCATTAATCTTTACAGTCCAGGCTATATATGCTGATGAGTTTGACTGGGAAAATGTCATCAAGGTACCCGCAGGAATAAAAATATGCACATTAAAATCAGCTGCTTATGGAAATGAATTCGGACATGGGTATTATGATGCAAAAGGAAACCTTATTAGCGTTGATGAAACCGATTACAGTTCCGGCGGGTTTCAGACTGCAATAGAGTATAAATACAATACAAAAGGTCAGCTGACAGAAAGATTTTTTTATTATGACGGTGTTGAGTCCTCAAAAACAACCTTTTCCTATAACAATTCAGGGAAAATCAAAAGTACAAAATTGTATATATTTGAGGACGGCGAGTTTGTTCATAATTCGGATTCTGAATATAAATACAATTCCAAAGGCAATAAAACCGAGATTATCACCAAAGACATATCAGGGAATGTTCTCTCGAAAACCGTATTTAAATATAATTTGAAGAATTTATTAACGGAAAGTCTGTTGGAATTTTATAGCGACACAGGAGAAACAACTACAACAATTGTATCAAAATACGATGAATCAGGATATCTGATCGAAGATATTTACGATGGCAAGGAGAGTGGATGGTACTGGGATGATATTCTTAAAAATACCTTTAATGATAAAAATCTGCTTGTTAAAATTGAGTATTTTGATTCTGAAGAAACAGAAGAACCGCGATTCGGCTACAGTCTGGAGTATTCAGAATAAAATTTTAACTCAGATTTTTCTGTACTTCTAAAAATCGTGTTTGGCAATCAGGACTGAGACATAGACCTCGTTGCCGGTACGCATAATTCCGATGCCGCAGTCTCTGCAGTCAGCCCAGAAATCCTCGATCCCCAGCAGATGGTTGCGGTGACCGGGCGGATTTGTATTTTTATCAAGTATAAGGCTTTTTACGGCCCTTATTCCTTCTCCTGCTTCTTTAATTCCGTATTCATAATATATCGACTCAAAAAAATTATTTGATTTCGGATTTATCCAGTCTGCCCGGAGTTCATAACCAGCCTGATTAATATGATAATTCATTCCATATCCATCGGGATCAACATGGGCGAAATATCCGCGCCTGGCCATGTCAGATGCTTTCTTTTCGGCTGCTTCGGCAAGCATTTCATTCCAGGCCAGATTATCCCGGCTTTTCACATATGAAAGGGAAACTCCGATCTCAGCACTGAATCCGGCCGGATTTTCCCTGATTTCATTCAGGTAATTAAACGCATCCAGCGCATCATTTTCGAGTACAAGAATGTAGTCATTTGTATTCGAACTCAACAGAATAATTGATACAAAGAAAATCAGCAGAAAAATCCGAATTCTTTTCATAATTATAGTATATAAAAATCAAAACCACTGTACAAGAAAGAACAGCTGCAATATCATCTGTTCAGAAAGATAACGGAGAAAACAAATGTTTGAACATCACCGGGAAACCATCAATAATCTTGTCGCTGAATTGAAAAAAGCCCAGTCAATTCACGCCCTGCTGCTTGGCGGGTCAATCGCGCACGGTATTGCAGAAAAAAAATCCGACATCGATATATCCATAATCATTGATGAAAAAGAGTACAGCGAGCGAAAGGAAAACAACCGCCTTACCTACT
>CAZKOK010000383.1:0-4529 GCA_964554355.1 uncultured Spirochaetia bacterium
CGTTTCATCCGAAAATCCGAAACTTGTTGACACGAACTGTCCGGTAAGGCCCTGTGTTGTCAATAAAAAGCTGGAAAACTGTGCCGGCTGCAGCCTTTTTGTCTGTGAAAAACATAAACAGCGCGGAGTAAGGCGCAGGTATATTGAAGAAAAACTCGGAAGCAGGATTAGGTATTTGACACCGGCTGCGGCTCTTCCTTATAATTAATACTATGAGAAGAGTCTTTTTTTTCCTTTCAGTTTTTATCATGTTTTCCTGTGCATCAGGAAATAAAAAGATTCCGGACCTTCCCGCCGGCGAACTTGTCCCTTTTAAGGCCGTCATCGTACTGGAAAACCGCATGTATAACTATTCAGACCCGGACAACGGCTCGGGCCCTATGTGGGCATCGGGCAATTCATGCATTGTCCGCTCCGGAAACAGGGTTTTCGCATCCGGAATGGAGACCCTGAAAGGGGTAAAGGGATACAACAACACCCGCTGGACACTCTGGCAGCTTAAAAATGACGAATGGGAACAGGTTAACGCTGACCCTTCCGAACACACACGCGAACCGTCTCCAATGGGTATTTTCAGTGACGGACGCTTGTTCATGAGCATAAATCCGACACTTGATCAGAAAAATACAGGCTGGCCGTCTTCAAACCCGGGTATTCTGGAATTCAATATTAAAAAACCGCAGAACCCTCCTGTATTGCTGGAACCGGAATGGGGGGCAAATTATAAATTCAACCATCACAGCTACAGGACCTTCTCGTCTAATGCTGAAAATTCAGCTTTTATCCTGATGAACCTTGATTCAAGCTCCCTGCTTCACTGGACTTTCTATGAAAACGATGAGTATATAAAAAGCGGACATCTGCCCTGGCCCTGGGGGGACAATTATGAAACACCGCAGTTTATCAGGACCTGTTATCCTGTTGTTCAGCTTAAGGACAGGCAGGTACATTTTTTCGGGGTAAGCGATATTCATGAGCCGAATCAGGAATGGAAGGATTACAAATATGAAATAACAGGAAGCGACTGGGATTATGATTTCCGCCGGCTTTTTTACACATGGTCCGACGATATAAGCACTGGAGAGTTTCATGACTGGATAGAAATAGCAAGCAGGGATGAAACTGCCGGCTATCTGTATCCGTGCGATTTGTGGATTGATGCTCAAAACCGGGTCCATCTGCTCTGGTATGAAAAAGTCCTTGATGAAAGACTCAGGGAAAAGTTTTTCCCTGATGCTGTACAGCACTGGGCGCTGAATTATACGGTGTTAAAGGACGGCAAGAAGATTTTTGAAAAACCGGTCATGATTACCGGGGAATCGGGCGGATCACTCCAGCCGTTCAGGGGACGCTTTCATATAACCCCCGATAACAGGCTGTTTGTCATTTATTATGTATACGGAAACGGAGGATCCATGCGTATTATGCAGATCTCGTCCGATTTTGATTTCAGCGATCCGCAGATGCTCGATATGAAATTTCCTCTGAGGGTTTTCTATACGGCATCGCACAGAAACGGAAATGAGCCGTCATGGTATATCGACATACTTGGGGAGGATGATCATCGTATCGTTAAATATGCCCGGGTAAGAATTGAATACTTATATGAATAAAAAACGGAATAATTATTATATCAGACTGAATATTATCGGATAACAGATCAGACTGTTTCAACTCTGAGGGAATTGGTGCCGCCGCTCTTTCCTGCAGGAATACCGGCAACAATAACAACGGTCGCGCCTTTTTTCACAATAGCGGATTTTCGGGTTATATTTACTGCATCTTCAATCATGTTTTCAAAATCATTCTGCATAACGGTGAGGAAAGGCACCACACCCCAGTTCAGCGAAAGCTGATTGTAAACCTTTTCATCCGGAGTAACAGTAATTACGGGAACTGACGGTCTCAGTCTTGATATTGAAAATGCTGTCTTTCCTGTTGTTGTCAGAACCACAATTGCTGCTGCATCCAGATTGCAGGCCGTGTTGACCGCTGCATTCGTCAGAGCGCCTGCAACAGTACTGATATGTGTCTCCCTGAATGCAAAAAATCTTGCATTGTAGTCAATTCTGCTTTCGGTATATTCCGCAGTCCTTGACATGACTTTCAGACATTCAAGAGGATATTTGCCCATTGCCGTCTCCCCGGAAAGCATTATTGCGCTGGCTTCCTCATTGACTGCATTATAAATATCACTGACTTCGGCACGGGTGGGACGGGGGTTCGATATCATCGAATCCAGCATCTGGGTGGCCACAACTGCAGGTTTACTCAGCGACAGCGAATGCTCAATAATATCCTTCTGGATAAAAGGGACCTTTTCATAACTGACTTCAACCCCAAGATCGCCGCGGGCCACCATTACCCCGTCTGCATATTCCATTATGCTTTCCAGATTTGATACTCCTTCGCTGTTTTCGATTTTTGCAATAATGCGGATATTTCCACCTCCCGATTCATCAAGAAATTTCCTGACCGCTGTAATGTCTTTTCCTGACCTGGTAAAAGACACGGCAACATAATCAATCCCTTTGTCAATTCCAAAGCGGATGTCGGCCTTGTCTTTATCCGACAGGACCGGAAGCCTGAGTCTTGCTCCGGGGATGTTTACCCCTTTATGCGTTCCCACAATCCCTGCATTCGCAGCCCTGCATCTGATGTCTCTCTTCCCCTTATTAAGCACATCAAGCCGGATATTCCCGTCGTCGATAAGGATAGTCCTGCAATCACCGAGATCCCTTACAAGCCCCGGATAATTTACAGGGATCCGCTCCGACTTGCCCACACACTCATCAATCGTCAGATCTATTTCCGGTCCGGTCGTTATTTCAACACCATCATTCTGCATTTCGCCTGTACGCACTTCCGGGCCTTTTGTATCAAGGAGTACAGCCACCGGCATTCCCAGTTTTTTCCTCAGGCGCTGAATAATGTCTATTTTTACGCCATGCTCTTTCCATGACCCATGGCTGAAATTCAGGCGGGCAACATTCATCCCGTTCTTTATCAGTTTTTCAAGCATTGCCGGATTTTCAGAAGCAGGCCCTATTGTGCAGATTATTTTCGTTTTCCTCATATCCGATTCCTGTTTTACTGTCAGTTAATCCCTTCCCCGCACATATTTCACATACAGCGGATCGGAAGGCCGGTAATCAAAATCATCCCAGAGGGTGCTTGTTATCATCAGATCGGCGCTGTAGCGGTTGCAGGCGATCGGCACATTATGAATGCGGCACTGGCGCAGAAGCATCTGGATGTCCGCTTCGTGAGGCTGGGGGCTGAGGTCATCGATCAGAAAAACAGCCAGGTCGATTTTCTTCTGTACGACCATGGCAGCGATCTCAGCATCTCCACCGAGCGGTCCCGAGTTCATGCTCTGTACATTTGACTTTAAATTTTCTTTTTCAAATACCTGACGGATCAGTCCCCCTGTTGTCCCGGTGCAGACAATGTTATGCCTTACAAGCATTTCAGCATTATATTTGACCCAGTCGACCATATCAGCTTTTCTGTTGTCATGGGCAACAAGTGCGATTGTAAGCGTTTTCTTCATAACCCGAAACATTCCTTATATCCGAACCTGTAATGAATGTACTAAAATATTCCTTCTCTATCAACAGTCTGCGGGGTCCCGATCATTATGGGCGCTCTTTTTATGGTTTTGTGATATCTGAGTTTATGATTCATAAACGACAACATGGTTTATTTCGACTGGTATTACAACGGATATGATATATTTACAAAGCTTAAGCAGCCATTTGTTGTTCCGATTCTGATAATGATAACGATTAAGTCCGATAGGATCAATGTTTTTAAAACGAGTCTTGTCAATAATAACTTTTTCCGGAGCGGTGAGCATGTATTCGTAGATATCATTATTCATTTCTTCTCCGGTTCATCCCCGCGCATGCGGGGAACATTGTTACTGCATTTCTATCATAAACAAGATAGCCGGTTTTTCCCTGCGCGTAAGGTTCCATTGAACAGACCCCGGCGATATGCTCCTTGTCCTGTCCCTCATTTCCTGAAAAATGGATAATTTTCGCCTTCTTCCGGTTAAGCCAGCATTCCGAAAGTTTTTCCAGGACAGATACGGTCCTGCCGCTGCCGAATGAATCGTGAAGTCCCATTACTTCTTCGGAGCTTGCGGAAATCTGCCTTGCTATTTCAGGAGCGAATTTTTCAATACACATTGAAAGTTTTTTAAGCGTGGTCGCAGTATGGGTATTGTAGATGTTCAGTTCTTTTGTCAGCAGTCTTGACGAAAGGAACAATCCGACGATTTCATGAATATTCAGGGTCACCCTGGAAATAATTTTTGATTTGTCGATCGAAAGCCTGCGGCAGTCATCCTCAGCGATCGGCAGAAAAACTGAAAGGCGGTCAATAACACGGCTTATGCGTGAGCGGTGAACGCCAAGAATCCGGGCGATTTCCGCCCTCTTTATGCCGCTGCGCAGCAAAAGGAGGTCCTTGACCTGTTCGTCAAGTTCCCGGATCATGTTTTATTCCACATTTCTATAATTTAT
>CAZKOK010000384.1:0-4496 GCA_964554355.1 uncultured Spirochaetia bacterium
ATGAACTTGCTGCAGAAGATATGCCTTTAGAATCAGGAGTGTATATAATAAATCTTGATGAAATATTGTCGGTTTTAAAACTCAGATAAATTTAATTAGTCAAAAGAATGTCATTTTAAAAAAACTGCGATTTTTTAACACATTTCCGGAAGAATCTGGTAAAAATAATATTATAATCCGAGTAAGGAATAATTACAGTCCTTATTGCGTCCGGAAGGGAGCCGCTATGCGTCTCCCCGAGCGATGTATCTCATCACATCACCAGGCGTTTTTTATATGAACAAACGGCCTCTGAGCTGTTCTCAGGATAGATTGGTTTGCCTGATTTAAAAAATGCAGAGTAGAGGTATGCAAATTGATGGGGCTGCAAACCACGATTTCTGAGATGACATCCGGTATACAGCCCCTAATTCAAATCAAAAGCATTCTGTTTACACAAAAAGTGTCCGGTTTTTATTTTTTCCCTTTCCAGAATTAAATTTTTCTGATAAAAAGCTGTATGGGACGAATTGCCTTCAGTATAAAGAAACGGATAGAGCTCCTGAGCTCGCAGAAAATTATTGAATTTTCCGATTTTAAGTCCGCCCTGTCGAAAAGCCGGGAAGATGTAAAAACAATTAAATCGCTTGAGGAATTCGGAGGCGGGCTTCATCCTTTTCATGCAGTGTACAGTTCGGTACAGAACCTTGTTTCCGTTCTCATGGAAAATCTCTCTGCTTTTAAAGAATTGTCGGCATTTTCTGAAAATGTTGAAAAAGCACTGGATGCCTATATGCCGGGATATCCTCCAATGAGCCCGGTAACACATTCGCAGTTTTCATACTGGGCGATCTTCGATTTGCGTTTCGGCGTTGACATGGAAACGATCGGTACATGCATTAAAGAAATGAGCGATGTATTGGAAATCGGGACCGACACTGCCGAATTGATCGGTAACCTGCAGGAAACAAGGCTGGGCGTTTATTCGCATCGGGGCATAAATGAAGACGGAACCATAAGTCTTTTTGAAATTTACGCTAATAAGGAATACAGGTGCTGTTCCGCGAATAATTATCTGGGAAATGAAGGAGAGATCTGGCTGGTCCGCCTGGCGCCTCCTCCGTTTTCACTGGGTGATCTGCATGTAATGGTTACGACTCCGTATATACTTAAGCCGGAATCGGAAAACGACTGGAAACAGTTTTTTGACAGATCCGTTCCCCGGTTCGGCATAAATCCTCCGATCCTCGCATATAATGAACTGATGAAATACGGAATATTTGCGGAATACTGGAACGAGTATATTTTTCAGGCCTACAGCGGACATACCGATTCGGTTATTTTCCTGCAGGGAATACCTGATAAATCCGAAACCATGCCGTGTTTCGATCCGCAAAGCTGTGTTGATTTATCCAAATCGAAAACACAGCATGAGAAAAAAAGCGCATTAAGAAAGGTGAAGAAAAAGCTGAAGCGGAGAAGACAAAAAGGATGTGGAAAAGATGAATTGGGCGGAAAAACAGCTTAAGGAAGGAAAACAGCCGAAAGATATCATTACTCTTGAGAATCCTGATACGATAAAGGAGCTTGATGAAAAAATCTGCAGCGAATTATATCCGGCGGTTAAAAGATACCTGCAAAAGCATGAATTACCTTACTATCCATCTTCTGATGATGAGCTTGACATAACTTCGGTAAACGATATGGGCAGGCTGGGCAGGAAATTTCGTTTCATGCTTGACGATACGGTGGGATACCCTGTTCTCATTTGTGATTTCCATATAACAAAATCGGGTTATTTTCTAAACAGGCAGTTTAATTTATGCCTTCCGGAAACTACCGAACCGAAATTCATTTTCAGGCTTCTTGATGACGAAAGGTTTAAAGGAATCCCGCCTGAACTTACGATTCATGATTATAACTTAACGCGGCCGGAATGGAATGCTTTCTTTCATATAAAGTATGAGGCGGGCAGCGGTCACGAATTCGGTGAATTCAGTCTGTTCAATACCGCATACGGAGCAATTGAAGATACGATAAACTCCGCTGTGCAAATGTTTGAAATAGCGGGTGTTGAGGGGATCCGGTATGAAGAGCAGGTTTTCAGGTTTCTGGAAAAAGCTGAAGAATGTTTCGGAAGCGGCTGAGGCGGAATAACAAGTTTCTCCGGTAAGGTCCCGATATGTGGAAAAAAGTTGGACAGATACAATTTATTCTGTTTTTGCATTATATAAAAAAATCGGACGATGCAGAATAAACCTGCTATAATAAGACATGTGTATCGTTTAAAACGGGAAAATTGATGAAGAATTTTATTTTAAAAGAACTTCCGCCTCCAAAGGATCTTGAGATAAAAGCAGTATTGAAACAAGCGGCCGACTCTCATCGTTATCTGGCGGAGTTGAAAGGCATATCCAAAACGATGCCGATCCAGGCTATCCTGATTAACACCCTTCTGCAGGGAGTGCGTGATAAAGACCAATGGGAAGAGTGGATTCTTTTTATGGCAGTTATGTGAAGATTCACATAAAATCCATTATGTTAAGAAAAATGCCTGCATGTTATTATTTCTATATGAGAGTTCCGGTACAATATAAAACACGTATAGGAAAAGTATTATTCTATTTGGGACAGATTGGAGCGCTTTTTCTGGTTGTTAATGCTGAAGTCTCCAGCCCTTGGGAATATTTTTTTGTTTGGCTTGTATTATTTTTTATTGTATATATCATATCACACATATTGGACTGGTTATTTTGTTATATAACTCATAAGAATAAATCAAGAGAAAGAGTTAATTATCAGTTTAATAAACATCTAAAAAATAATATTTCTCACTCTCAAACAAATGTATCAAAAATAGATGCACTTGAAAGATTGGCAAATTTACACGACCGTGGTGTTATCACAAAAGAAGAATTGGAAGTTGAAAAGAAAAAGATTCTTGATGAATAGTAATGTAAGCGTTGCTGTTAATCCTGTAAGCGGTACTGGATCTCCAAATGAAGCAGTCCCAATGGCTATACCCACCCATGTAAAATAAACACCTCGGAAAATTTGGACGGAAGGAACTGGGTCTGCCGGAGCTGCCCCAAAAATAAAAATATGAATATTTATTGAAGCATCAGCATTCTTTTCCCGGTTTATAATATTATACAAAAGGATTTATAAATGAAAAAAGAATACAGCTTCAGGAATCTGACATTTCATCCCGTAAAATTATCCGGTAACTGGGATTTTGGCTTTTCCATGGATATTCACACTGTAAGCAGCAGCTTTCTCGGAGTTAACGGATATGGCAATAACCGATACTCTAACAGCCGCTCCGAAATCGGAGAAGCCGTATATCAGCTTAAATATAAACACAGGCAGGAATATGTGAAAATATTGTCTGAAGCTGCAGCTTATGCTGTCAGGGAAATAATTCTGAAAGCACATCCTGTTGACCTGATTATTTCAGTGCCGCCGTCAAAATCGGACAGGGATAAACAGCCGGTAATCCGGATTGCAGAAGCGATATCCGGAATATTGAATATTGAATTCAATGATAGTATGATTTGTAAAACAATAGGGACTGAGCAAATGAAAGATGTTTCCAAATGGGAACGGACGGGAAAAATAAAAAATGCATTCACAGTGAATAAGTCTGTTTTATATTATAAAAACATTTTACTGTTTGACGATTTATACCAAAGCGGAGCAACTGCGAAAGAATGTACAAGAGTGTTGAAACAGGAAGCGGATAACATTAAAGTATTCCTGATGACCCTGACCAAAACCAGGACCTGACAGATGCATAAAGTATTCATTGCCGGACCGATAAAAATAAAAACTCTCGATGAAACCGTAGTAAATACGCTGCAGGCGATTATCCGTAATAACCTGAATATCCTTATCGGTGATGCCGGTGGCCTGGACAGGGAAGTTCAGCACTATCTTATGGAAAACAAATACCGCAACGTGACTGTTTACTGCATTAACAAGCCCAGAAATAACATCGGAAACTGGCCCGTCCGTACAGTAACAAGCGGCGAAGAGAAAATAACCTTTTCCGAATATATCAAAAAAGACAAAAAGATGGCGGATGAAACCGATTTCGGTTTTATGATCTGGAACGGGAAAAGCAATGGCACGCTTAATAATATCCTGAACCTGCTTGAACAAAGTAAAAAACTAAAGCTCTGTTTTACTCCGCTTAAAAAGCTGTATAAAATTGAAAATATCAGCGATCTTGAAGCAGTGCTTAAGTTATGCAGCAGGGAAGACCTTGAAAAGACGGATAAAAAGATAAAACTGTTTTCCCGCATGGACGCTCTTTCCCGGGGGGACCTTTTCCGGAAAAAGAAAGAAGCCTTTGTCGGGGAATCATCTGAAGATTATTCCGGTTTTTAGGCTGTTGCTATATTTCTCATAAAGCATTAATAAAAGTTGAAAAATTCCATATTCAATGACATTATCTTAACAGACATAATGTATTTAATATTTATCTTTCTATCCTGGGGCATCTTTCTTATTTTTGT
>CAZKOK010000385.1:0-4490 GCA_964554355.1 uncultured Spirochaetia bacterium
TTTCTGTCGCGGATGGTATCCTGTATGCGTCGTATGAATTACCGGTCCGTATTTCCATCCCGGGATTACATTGGGAGTTATTTCCCACTCAACTGCGCCCTTTGAAACGCCTTTTTTAACAAGTGAATGAATTATAAACCAGCCGTTATTATGCTTAAGGCTTCCATCCAGCAGCATAATATTTCCTGTTCTGCCCTCCACAGTCATACGGTATTTTTCAGATTCTGGCGCAATTACCAGCTTTTTCCCTTCGGCAAGCGGAGCTGCTTCGGCTTCCCCCTGACCGCTTATGTATGCCGGACCATTGGCCTGCCGGGGGAAATACCCCGGCACAGAATCCATGTAATACGATTTTCCGTATAAATCACCCGGGAAAAGCTCCAGGCTGTATCCGACACGTCCGATCCACTCATCGGGGACAGACTCATCAAGATCAACCCGTATCGAAAAGGAACATCCATTGGCAGTAACTGTTATTTTGTAGCCGATTTCAAGATCAGGGTATATAACCGGATTAAATCCCTGCTGATTCCTGTCCTCATTGGGATAACGGCATGCTATGCTTATTTCATTTTTGTCCCTGTCAATTTCCAGCGATGAAAGTCCGACGGCCATGGGACTGCATCCCAGCCTCTTGAAGCCTTCTCCGATCTGGGGGACCGGCTGCCACTGGCCCGGAGACGCACTGAGTCTTAATTCACCGTTTGTAGCTGTTCTTATACCATTCTGGATTATTTCGATTCCGCCCTGGTGTCCTTCCGAAAAAGTATTCTGGTATACAAATACATTAAGACCCGGCATCTCGAAATATTTCCTGTCATTAATTGAAAGACTGTTGCTGCCCATCATATCCCCCGTATCATTAATTATAATTTTTCTGCAGTAACAATTGTAACAGGATTATTGCCTGTTTTCCAATCCAAAATGAAGTAATGTCTTCCTCAAATTCCTGATTAATATATATTACTGATAATTTATTCATGGTTTTTCATTATACCCAAAGGCATATTAACAGCCTGAAAGAAAAAATATATAGTTTTCCCATGAAAAGATCATATATATTTATGTTTTTACTGATGAATATTCTCTTTTTTTCATTTTCAATTACAGCAGCATTCTGCACACCGCAGTCCGAGACTGTTCCATCAAAAGAAGGCGGTAAAGCCGGTCAGCCCGATAATAAAGCTGCCGGAGGCGACTTCGGATTGAATATGGAAACTGTCTTTGATGATGCAATACATGAAGAATTCCAGACCGGAGTATGGGGAAATCCTTCATTCAGTCTGGATTCCGATAACAATCCTAAATCAGGCAATGTCTGCGTAAAGGTTTCGGGCGCCGCCTGGGAGGCTTTTGAATTCCTGCGCATGGCTCCCGGATGGGAAGAAATCTATATTATGGACCCGGGCTGCTACAGTTATATTTCCTTCTGGTTCAATACGGGCCGTGAAACGGCGGATACTCAAAGTATTGTTGTTTCACTGGACCTTGGTGAACCGGCATTTATTGCAGACTATATCGAAGGTGAAATCAATCCCGATACCTGGTACAGAATAAGAATACCGCTTAATATGATGAATCCCGAAAACAGTGAGTTTTTCCGTCTGGTATTCTGGAATTACAGTGACAGCAATTTTGATTTTTTCCTTGATGACATTACTCTCGAATGGTCTGATACTGCAGCAGCTGATAACAGTTCACAGGCCGTTTCCGAAAATGCTTTTGCTGTTGACTTGAGTTTTACAATTGACGGAACAAAAAAACCTTCACCTATTTCACCTTTCATTTACGGAGCAAACAATCATGAAGGTATCGGATTCGGAGAAATACCGCATACATACGGCAGAGCAGGCGGAAACAGGTGGACAGCCTATAACTGGGAAACCAATGCTTCAAATGCCGGCAGCGACTGGTATTACTGGAATGACGGCTATATCTCGGATTCCGATGAAGCGGCCAAACCGTTAATCGACACTATCAGGCAGCTTTTCTCACATAATGCTTCAGCACTTATCACGGTACCGATAGCCGGATACGTTTCAGCCGATAAAAACCAGACAAATGTTTTTGATACTCCCAACCATCTTCAGGTAAGATTTTTTGAAAACCGTGCATTTAAAAATGCTCCGTTAAGCCTTAACCCTGACAAATCGGATGATATCGTGTATCAGGATGAATTTGTCAACTTCATCAGACATAATTTTCCCGAAGCCGGAAAAACTCCGGCAAGACAGATATTTTTCGATCTGGACAATGAACCCGGACTCTGGAGTTCAACTCATGAAGAAATACACCCTGATCCTGTTTCATATGATGAACTGACTGATAAAAATATTGAATACGGACGGGCTGTCAAATCAATTATGCCTGATGCAAAAGTATTCGGATTTGTGGCATACGGATTTAATGCATATATTGACCTGCAGGGGGCACCTGATTCAGAAACATATGGTGATTTTATAAACTATTATCTTTCCAGAATGGCCCAGGCTGAAAAGAAATACGGGTTCAGAATAGTGGACGTTCTTGATCTGCACTGGTATTCCGAAGCCAGGGGAAACGGACAGCGGGTTTCTTCTGAAAACAATACACAGGCTGTAGCCGAAGCAAGAATGCAGGCGCCAAGATCATTATGGGACCCCGGTTATACAGAGGACAGCTGGATTACCCGTTATTATTATAACAGCCCGATCAGACTTATTCCCCGTATTAAGGAAAAAATCGACAGCAATTATCCGGGAACGGGGCTGGCGTTTTCAGAATATTATTACGGCGGCGGCGACCATATTTCCGGCGGAATAGCCCAGGCTGATTTTCTCGGAATCATCGGCCGCGAAGGTGTATTCGCTGCATCCCTGTGGCCGGGCTATGATTCTGAACAGACCTATATAAAGGCCGCGTTCCGCATGTATCTTGATTATGACGGCAGCGGATCATCCTTCGGGGACCTGAGTATCAGGGCAGCAACTGAGGACAATGAATTGTCATCCGTATATGCCAGCCTTGATTCCGTTAATCCGGACAGGATGGTTATAATCGCCATAAACAAGAGTTCCGCTATTATAAATGGCAAATTCAGCCTTAAAATTTGCGGAGAAAATTTCAAAAATGCCGAAATATATCAGCTAAACCAATCTTCAGCCGAAATTCAGACTCTCGGTCCGGAAAGCATAAACGGAAACTCCTTCAGCTGCGGGCTTTGTCCGTACAGTGTGACGGTTTTTGAGCTGTTCAGGTAATATTGATTTTAATGTTTCTGAAAAAAATATATGTGCTGGCTGCAGATGTTTTTCAATTCTGCGGATTTTGCTGCGTAATACTGATCCCTGCTGCAGAGCCAGCTTTCAAGCCAGCAGCTGTTTATGTACCCGCGGATAGTCCCGGCAAATTTCTGAAATGCATCCGATATCGCATCTTCCAGCCGTTCTGCAGTTTCCCGGCATCCTTTCCAGAATGAAAGAGGATGGCTGCATCCCGTTCTTGAATGGCTGTCAGCAGTCATTATTTTTTCGGAGAGAACTGCAAACCTGGTGCAAAGTTTCCGGTATTCGTTTTCAGCTGAATTTTCGCTGCTGCAGGTTTCGACAGGATACAGGAGCCCGCCATCCTGTTCCCCGTCCCGGGAAAATGCACGCCAGGTTTCAACTGCAAAGGCTCCGCTTTTTCTGATGATAAAATTGTCTTTTTTTTCAAGCCCGCTGAAAACAACCGTTTTTGCATCAGCCTCATTTAATCCATTCAGCTTTTTACCGCCGTTTTCATTGAACACAAAAATGCGGTTGTCCGGCAGCAGGGCTGAAATATCCTCAACCAGATCAGGCAGCAATTTCCGGACAAACATTAACCGATCATCTTCTTTCATGACACAGAGTTTTTCATACCCTTTCAGACTGAAAAGGATTGCCGGCAGATCTTCCATATCCAGAGCCGGAATGCATTCCATGCCATTCTTCCTGCAGAAAGCGGCAAACCCGGCGATCTCCAGCTCGGAATAATAAAGTACAGCAGAAATTTTTGACGGACTGCTCCAGGGAAACAGCTCAGCGCAGACAAGGCAGACCCCGTCATACCCTTCGGCCCTGAACTGCACAGCAAGCTTTGCAAGATATTCAACTGTATAAGGTACCGCAGAAAGTGCAATACCCTTGTATTTTTTGATTTCAGCCATATTCTGTGCTGATTATACAACGGAAATTATGAATTATGAACAACGAATTACAGGAAAGGGACCAATCACGCGGATATATAAATAAGCGTCGTCCTTTTTTATAACTCCCGGGACTGTCCCCATTTAATAATTCATGATCCATAATCAGGCCGTTTATGGACAGCATAAGCCCAAATATTGTATACTCCCATGAATACCGGAGGAAAAATGGATTTGAAAAAACGCTTTAACAGTCTGGGAATGGAAATCCCGGAAATATATCTGCCCAAAAAGGACCTTGATTACAATAAATGGGCTGTAATTGCCTGCGATCAGTACACTT
>CAZKOK010000386.1:0-4479 GCA_964554355.1 uncultured Spirochaetia bacterium
ATCTGGAATTCAGCATCACCAAGATCATTGGAGTCACCGACCATGAAATGGATTTCTGCGGGCATAAATCTTGCAGCAAACTCATTCAGGTAAAGCGGCGTGAATCCGTATTTATCAAGGTCTGTCCCTGTCGGCTCCAGAACCCCTGTGATTGTGTAAAGTCTCCTGTTTATTATCAGCTGCCGGCCGTAACTTTCACCGTCGTCAAACAGTTTTTTTGCCACTTCCGACCCGAGTACTATAACATTGCTTGAATCCTGAGCTTCCTGTTCGGTAAAAAGATCGCCCTGCGCAGCTGTAAGCCCCATGGCCGTAAAATATACAGGGCTTACCATTTTTCCGTTTATTTCATCAAGCACCGCCTGAGGCCCGTCAACCTCCGGCACCGGTTCCATCATGCTCTGTATTTCCCGGCGCATTTCTTCAGGCATATCTTCCGGTAGATTTTCCATCATCTGTTCAGGGCTGAAATCTTCAGGAGGACCGGACTGCTGTCCGCCGCCGGATTGTGTTTCCGTTGATCCCTGATCAGCTGACCGGGAATCTGCTGAACCGCTGTCAGCTGAACTGCCAGACTGGCCGCCGGTCCCCTGGTTTTCGGACTGAAGCTGGGCAAATCTTATGCCCTGTCCATCATTTCGTCCGAACTGCGGACCGGTATCACCCAGACGGAACCCTGTATTCCTTACAAAATAGGCGTAATTGACAGCCTGGATTTCATCAGCCGCTTTCAGATCTTCCGAGGTAAACCTGGGTGTTTCTTCTTCAGTGACCAGCGTAGCCGGACCTTCCGCTGCCGAATTATCAATGCCCGGACTGACCACTATTTCACGGTATTCGGGCAATACAAGCAGCTCATCACCGACTTCCACAGTCCTTACGAACAGGGACAAACCCGCGGCTGTCGCTCCGATACCAAGGGCTATTCCGAGTATCAGAAGAATTGTTTCGAGAGGCCTGGAGAAAAGCCCCCTTAAGCCCATTGAAAGATCTTCACGCAGACGCATGTTTGTCTCCTTCAATTCTTCCGTCTTTTATATGAATAACCCGTTTTGCCCTTTTTGCCTGCAGGGGATTGTGAGTAACCATTACGACGGTTGTCCCTGTGGAATTGAGTTTTTCAAGTATCTGCATGATTTCCTCGCCCTTTTCGCTGGGCAGATTTCCGGTAGGTTCGTCAGCAAGTATCAGGTCCGGATTGTTTGCAAGGGCCCTGGCAATTGCGACGCGCTGCTGTTCCCCTCCGGAAAGCATTGTCGGCAGATGATACATTCTGTGCTCAAGCCCCACCTGGGTAAGCAATTCGGTTGCCCTGACTTTTCTTTCGGCCCGGGGCATGCCTGCATAACCGAGGGGCACCATGACATTGTCAATCGCGCTTAAATCCGAAAACAGGTTAAAGCTCTGAAAAACAAAACCGAAATGCCGGTTTCTGATTCTTGCCTGTTCCTTGTCCGGCAGGCTGGTGATATCATAATTTTCAAGCATGTATTTCCCGGCTGTTGCATTATCAAGTATTCCGAGTATATGCAGCAGGGTGGATTTGCCTGAACCTGACGGTCCGACAACAGCTATATATTCGCCTTTTTCGATTGAGAGAGAAACCCCGATCAACGCATTGACCTTGGTCTGTCCCAGATCATACTGCTTTCCGATATTATCAAGTTTAATCATTTCTGTTCCTCCTTAAGGATTATTTATCAAGATTTATCTGTTCATTTTCTATAAAATTCTGATAACCGGAAGTAATTACTTCATCGCCGGCGTTAAGCCCGCTGATTATCTGGACCGAAAGATCCTGAATTTCCCCGAATTCCACTTCCTTTCTGACCGCCTTTTTTCCTTCTATTAAATAGACATATTTCTGGCTGCCGGTTGTAAGATAGGCGCCTCTCGGCAGGAGCAGTACCTCTTCGCTTTCGCCCATCGGGAACTCCGCCGTAACTGTTGCGCCCTGCAGAAAAGAAGATGACATCTCATCCGGTTTTATTTTTACTTCAATTGTCGAAGTCACTCCGTCCGAAGAAAGGACCGCAACTTTGCCTACACTGGTAATAGTCCCTTCCAGCCAGGTGCTGCCGGATCCTATCAGCATTCTCGCCTTGTCACCGGGATTCAGCAGCGACGCATATTCGTCGTCGACCTCGACAATGGCGACTGCACTTTCGGGCTGCCCGATTGTAAAAAGCTGAACCCCGGACTGCAGCTCGGTCCCCGGAACCTGCAGGCTGGCATTCATGGACAGTATATCGCCGCTTAAGGGGCTTGTTATCCTTGCTGATGCAATCCGCTTTTCAAGATCAGTTACAGCGTTCTCAAGGTCATTGATTGAAGCCTGGTTAATTTTCAGATCAATTTCGTACAGTCTGCGGTCTTCTTCCATACTCAGTTTTTTATCATCAAGACTGTCTTCAAGATTTTTAAGATTATCCTGAGCTGCTTCATATTCGCTTTTGCTTATCCAGCCTTTTTCATATTCCGTTTTTGAAGTATCAAGATCCGTTTTCGCCTTTTCCATATCCTTTTCCAGACTGGCGATTTCCCTGGCGGAACGCATATCAGAATATTCATTCTGTATTTTGAACCGCTCAAAACTCAGTTCTGATTGTTCCAGACTGTCTTTCTGATCAGCCAGCTGGTCTATAAGATCAGACACATCCAGGACAGCCAGAAGATCACCGGCCGATACAGATTCACCTTCTTCGACATAAAGCTTGTTTACATATCCTGTTTCCGGATTCTGCAGTATATACTGCACGGCGAGTTCAACCGCGCCGCTCCCGTCGGCATTGTAGGCAAAAATGCCTTTTTCCACCTTCGCCGAATTGTAATTCTTCAAAACATAAGTGCTGTTGCTTTTATTCAGAAGCAGCCAGGAAATAACTGCTGCTGCAATAATAATTACAATAAAAACAAGCGCTATCCTCAGCTGTCTGCGCTGTCCAGGTTTTCTGATTTTTACTCCCGGATCAATCTGCACAATAGAAGACTTCTTTTCTTCCATCCGTTCCTCCTGATTATGCTAAAGATAACTCCAAAAAGATGTAAAAAGGTTAAGACAAGGTAAAAAAAATGTAAACTATGTAAATTCATCTTTTTGCAGACCTTTAAAATATGGATTTTTCCTGAATCCTGATACAGTATATAAATATGGAAAGATACCAGAAAATAGCAGCTGTTCTTCTTCTTGCCATCACCGCTGCCGGAACAATAACCATTTCGGTTTTTTTCAGCCGCTGGATCGTAATGTCCGCACAGATGGAAGAGGAAGACCAGTTCAGAAGACTGGACTTTGCAATTACTCAGGCCATCAATGAAACACAGGATGAAATAAGGATTCTCTTCCCCCTGCTTACAGGGAATATAAGCAAGGAAAATATCAGGTCCGCATATAATGTCTGGGAATCAACCACCGAATATAAAAATCTGGTCAACAGCATTATATATGTTAAGTCTATCAGTAATAAAGATATTATTGTCTATTTCCCTGAAACGGACAGCTACGAAGTCAATCTGCAGAATGAGGTGCTCCAGCTGCTGATGGAAGCCGAAGGACATCCTCTGGAGAAATACCTTGAATATATGAATACTCTCTACAATGCAGGCTATATACTTATGCCGGTATATCAGGGCGGCCCCGTTGACGAAACCCAGACACTGCCCGACCAGCTTTTTATTATCTCTGTTAACCAGAATGTGCTGCTTGGAGATGTTCTAAAGAATAAAATCGAAAACCTGCTTCCGGAAAACGGATACAGAATTTCCATGGCCGGACGTCAGATGGTACTGGCGCAGAGTATGATTGATCCGGGAGATGAACCCGATATGGTTCTTTCGCTCAGGGGAAATCTTTTTCAGTTCGGGACCCTGCCCGAATACAGCTGGGAAATCAGGGAAAGCCGGCATCTGCCGCCCGACTCCATGAGTGTTTTTTCAGGCAGGCGGATTGTCACCGGCATGCGCCGGATTGGCGACGACCGGTCAATCCTTGTCGATTTGTATCTGTCCAAAGATCCGCAGTTTATGCAGATAAAAGTAAAGAAAGCCCTCAGCCTGATTCTCGGAAACAGCGCTTTGTTTCTTGTATGGGGCAGTCTGCTTGTACTTACCCTGCTTTACGGAAGATCACGCAGGCTGCGGAGGCAGGAACAGGAATTTGTCAGTTCGGTAAGCCATGAACTGCGTACTCCGCTTGCTGTCATTCTTGCTGCTTCTGACAATCTGTCGGCAGGAGTTGTTTCCGATTCCGGCAAGGTGAATACCTATGGAAATGAAATAAAAACCCAGGCCCGCAGGCTGAACCGTATGGTGGAAGGAGTGCTGATGTATGCCAGAATGGGCCGGCAGACCGTATTTAATCACAATCCCTCGCTTATCGACAGCGAAAAGACATTTAACGAAATTATAAAACCTGTGTCCGAAATATTAATTTCTGCAGGCACCGAATTTATACTGAGAATCGGTAAACTTCCGGGACAG
>CAZKOK010000387.1:0-4472 GCA_964554355.1 uncultured Spirochaetia bacterium
TATGTGCTTTCGATAATGCATCTGTTTTTTTCAACAAGTTCATTATAAGGGTCCTTCCCGTCAATTCTCGGATCCAGACCTGTGCATAAAAGTGTTCCCGCTTTTTTGATTCTGTTTTCCAGTTTTTCAAAAAAATCCATTTCCTCTCCGTTCTATACTTTAAAGAAGCTATCACCAACAATAATCTGATGTCAAGTGAATAAATCCTTTCGGAAACTGTGCTTGCCAATACCGGCCATATTAAATACAATGGAATCAGAGATAAAAAAGGTGTATTTATGATGCTGGATAATATCCTTAAAAAAGTGCCCGGTTTTGAAAAGAAAATCAGAAGTATGGATGAACTTCTTCTTGCAAATCTGGTTATGATTAATGAGATACCTTCTCCGACATTTAATGAAAACTACCGTTCCGAATTCCTGATAAACCGCTTTTCCGAAGACAACCTTTTAAACTGCTCGTATGATGAAGTTCATAATGCTCTCGGGATCCTTCCGGGGAAACCGGGCGACAGGAACATTCTGCTTACCGCCCATCTTGACACAATTTTTGACGAGAAAATCGACCACACGATATCCATACAGCCCAATTATGCAAAAGGCGCCGGTGTCGGCGATAATGCGCTTGGCGTTGCGGTACTCGCGACAATCCCCAAAATTCTCGAGAACCTCGGGATCGAACTGAAAAGCAATCTGATTCTTATGGGGTCATCCAGAAGTCTCGGGCGCGGAAATATTGAAGGAATAAGATTCTTCCTTGATAATACAGATCTGGATATTGATGCCGGAATTATTGTTGAAGGGGTAAAACTCGGTCGCCTGAGTTTTTCTTCAATAGGAATGGTCCGCTGTGAAATTTCGGCAGAAATGACCGAAGAATATGACTGGACCCGCTTCGGCGCCATAGGATCAATTGTTACGATAAATGAAATTATCAACAAGATACTGGAAATACCCCTGCCGAAACGGCCAAGGACCAGTATAGTTCTCGGCAGTATCAGGGGCGGTAATTCATTTAACACCATTCCGACCAGCGCGAACCTCCGTTTTGAAATAAGAAGCGAATCGGGCAATATGGTAAAAAACCTGCGTGATGAGATTGAAAGCATCACAGCTGAAATGTCAAGCCATACCGGAGCTGAATGCAGCTTTAATGTTTTCGCCGAACGCGAACCGGGCGGAATACTTTTCAATCATCCCCTGTCGCGTTCCGCACGTCTGATAATGTCAAAACTTGATATCAAACCCAGGATATCACCCAGTACTTCAGAATTATGCGCTTTTATCGATAAAAAGATCCCGGCCCTGACCATCGGCATTACCAACGGCGAAAACCTGAACCAGGAGGATGAAGTTATTGAAATAGAGCCCATTTACAAGGGACTTGCCCAGCTGACCGGCATAATACTATCGCTGGATGAAGGAGGTGCTGATGAAAGTAACCAATAAATGGCTAAAAAACAATACCTTCCATCATTCAGCTTTCAGGGATATCGCTGAACTTGTAAAACACAAAAAAAAGCAGAACCTGACGATCTCCCTGTGCATTCCGACCCTGAATGAACAAAAGACAATCGGTAAGGAGATAATTCTTTTCCGTTCGGAACTGATGGTCCGCTATCCGCTTCTCGATGAAATCGCCGTAATCGATTCGGGATCATCCGACAAAACAATTGAAGTCGCCAGATCATTCGGTGCCGATACATATCTTGCTGATGAAATTCTTCCCGGCATCGAATCGAAAAAAGGGAAAGGCGAAAATCTGTGGAAAGCGATATACCAGCTGAAGGGCGATATAATTGTTTATATCGACGCTGATATTAAAAACATTCATCCGCGGTTTATCTACGGTCTTGTCGGACCCATCATCAACCGGCCCGAAGTCAAATATGTAAAAGCCTTTTATGACAGGCCGCTTGCATTCTCCCAGGACATCAGGCCTTCGGGCGGCGGCAGGGTAACGGAAATCCTGATAAGGCCGTTGTTTTCACTCTTTTTCCCGGAACTTGCCGCAATCATTCAGCCCCTTTCGGGCGAATATGCCGTAAGGCGCGAAGTTCTCGAACAGATACCCTTTCCTATCGGATACGGTGTTGAAACAGGCCACCTTATTGATGTATTTAAACTGTACGGGATGGAAGCCTTTGCCCAGACCGACCTTGATCAGCGCGTTCACAGGAACCAGGCGACAAGGGCGCTCGGAAAAATGGCCTTCGGTATTCTTCAGACATTTCTATCCAGAATGAAATCCCTGAACATGGTCCAGGGACTGCCCAAACTGCATACCGTGCTTCAGCAGTATCAGGCCCATGACGAAGTTTTTGAACAGGAGACCATCGAAATACACGAGGAAGAACGTCCCCCGATGAATACCGTAAAAGAATATATCGAACTTATGAAACAACGCAGAAAGGACAAGTAATGAGTCAGTCAGAAATTATTATCTCGGAAATAAGCTTTGCCTATCCTGAAAGCGACAGGAATGTCTTTGCAAATTTCTCAATATCGCTGGACGGAGGATTTACAAGTCTTGTCGGGCAGAACGGCACAGGCAAATCCACGCTGATGCTGCTTGCCGGGGGCAGGCTGTTTCCCGATAAAGGAGAAATAAAAATACTGGGCACAAATTCGGCAGAACTGGGCGATGAAGAATCCCGCAACCGTATTGTCAGCTTTGTTTACCAGAATATGGAATTTGAAACCGAACAGCCTGTGGGCGACCTCTTTGAATTTGTATATGAAAACGGAGCAGGCAAAAATAAAAAAAACGGATTCGTCAGGGAAATTTCAGACTACCTGGGCATGTCATCTTCGCTATCCAAAAAAATGCAGGAGATGAGCAAAGGAGAAATACAGAAATCCGTAATAATTTTCAGCCTTCTCTATGGTTCGCCGGTTATCATGATGGACGAACCGGTCTTTGCGCTGGAAAACAGGGACAAGGAACTTGTGATGGATTATCTGAAAATCCACAGCGCTGATAATAAAATATCAATCTATGTATCGGTGCACGAACTGGACCTGTCCCGAAAATATGCCCGGAAAATAATAGCTTTTTACAAAAACGGACTCATCGAAAAAGGCAGCACCGGGGAAATGCTTGCACCGCAGAAACTCGAGAAAATATACGAAGTGCCCGCGTCAATGCTTTATGAAAAGGAAGATCTCTACCGCAAACACCTTAAGCAAGAGCATGAACTTTTAAAAGAGCAGCTTGATAATTACAGAAAGATGAGCAGCTGAAATTCCGGCAATTCCTGTGATAATTCCTGAATACCCCAAAGCTTGTGTTTATTCAGTTTTAACCTGCAAAATCATTTATGAATTTACTAACTAATTATGGTATTTTCAGGAATTCGGGATATAATATAAACGATCCATAAAAGTCAAAATTTATTTACCGGGTGTTGCCATGAAAAAAATATTCGTATTTTTTCTTGTTCTTGTATGCATTAATTCATTTGCTTCGGAAACTGAAAAATTCCAGCTTGAAATACGCAAAATCGCCGCCGATTTCGCGTCCGCCTACTCTTTGGCCCATCCCGGACTTGTCAGCCGGCAGGGCATAACCGTACTTGATATTACGGATGAAAGCGACGATGCCAAAAAAGCCAAAATCGGCCATCTTGTCCAGGTCTCCATGGAAGAAGCCCTCCAGAAAAGCCTTGTGTTTTATCTCGTGGACAGAAAGAACATGGAAACCATCCTTAAGGAAATGCAGCTGAGCCTTTCCGGACTAGTTTCATCCGTTTCGGCAGTCTATGCCGGCGAACTGAGCGGCGTGGCCTGCCTTTTATCGGGATCGGTAAGCGAATCGAATACGGATTTTCTGATAAGCCTGAACCTTACCGAAGTAAACACCGGCGTCATTGTCGATTCAAGGACCCTGGCTGTTGAAAAAAGCAGGCTGGAGCAGGTATCCGAAGAGCTGCAGTATTCCTATGTGGCTGCAAACGGGATCGGACTTTCGGTGGCGCCGATAGTATATCTTTACACTCAGAGTGATATGTTCAATAAAGGAATTACTGCAATGATAGACACATCAGTGAAGTACAGGGTTAACCGGAATCTTATGCTTTCGGTCGGTATATGGACAGAACTGGGGAACTCGGGAAATTTTTTTAATTACAGCGAAGAATATGATGATGACTGGGAGCAGTACTATCAGGTTAATCTGCAGCCTCAGCTTCCGGCTTCGGCAGCAGACGACCCTGGTCTTAACTGGGTGGATGACGTAAGGGCCAATTTTCTTTCCATTGCCGTTTTTCACTTTGACGCCCAGTACACGATCAATTTTGCCCCCTGGTTTAATCTCGGACTAAAAGGGGGCCTGGTTGCCTGCATAGAACCGAAGCTTACGGTCACTTACCATAACCTGTTTTACAAGGACTGGGATTATGTTGATGATGGTGATTATTCAGACATACTCAATGACAGTCAGCCGCTGACATATATATTTGATCGTTTTATCGG
>CAZKOK010000388.1:0-4471 GCA_964554355.1 uncultured Spirochaetia bacterium
AATATATCATCTCACCAGTTATGAAACGCATTCACATCGTATGTGGTAAATCCTTCAGGATAGAAACCTTTTTCAGTTTCAAAGGAAAACAGGGATATCTTTCCGGGAATTATCCCCTGGCTTATCAGCAGGCGGTTCAATATCCTGAAAGCCTTCTTTACGGTATAATCATTGATAAACGAATCATAATCGGCTTCTCCGGAAGGTCTGTATCTGAAATCTTCCGGATTTATTCCACAGAACAGATAGTATCCGTTTCCCCTCTTTTTTCTGATTATAAGCCCGGGAGAGAGTATTTCTTCAGCATTCTCTGCCTGAAATCCGGTAAGAACCTTTTCATTCCGGAAATAAAAGCCGCCGCTGCCCAACCCTTTCAGGAGAGAGCCGCTGTCCCGGGGTTCCGCCCGGAATACTTTTTCCGCTGTTATATCCACAAAAAACGGAAGATCATAATCAAATTCCCTTCCGCCGCCTGTAAGGAAGAGTACTGTTCCTCCGTCCATGACAAAATCATCCAACTTTTTAATCTCCGGTTCTTTCAACCCGATTTCGCCGCCTATAACAACAGTTTCGGTATCTGCACTGATTGCCGAATTAAATGCATCTTTGAATGAAGCAGGATCTGCCATGAATTTCTTCTCCAAAAGCTCCCTGTATCCGTTATCTGCGGCAATTATGTATTTCCTGCCGTCCGGACTGTCACTGGCTTGGGAAAAGAAGTATGAAAAAAGATTATGGACAATTGTTTCCGCAACAGGATCAGTATCATATCTGTCGGTAACATCAAGCTGGCAGAGAATTACAAGTGATTCTCCGTTTCTCATTTCACAGAGTGGAGAATATGACAAATCAAATCCGTTTCCGAGTATAGTATGAATATTTCCGAAGGCAGGTTTTTTAATTGAAAATGTTGAGACTATGCCTGCGTTCCCGCATTTGAATTTAAACATCGGATAATGGTATGAACTTTCCGTGCCCTTCTGCGGCGGGCTGAAAGCTTCAATAATCTCACTTGCTCCCCTCCAGTTTGCCAGATCCGCATCGGACAGACCTTTGACAACAGGGTGACTGTCGTCATGAATAAATACATAACGTTCACTCAGCTGTTCCGATTCCAATCCGAGAAAGGACGTATCATTCTGTTCAAAAATCAGCACTTTAATATCATCCGCAAGATATCCCATGCGATCGGCTTCGGCCAGAATATTATCTGCACCCGCATAAAGTGATTTACAGCCGATTATCAGATGCCTGACATTTATTAACTGTTCCGGGCTGCTGATTTTTATGTATTTCAGACCAAGATCGTCAAGCATAGCCGATGTTTTGCCGCTTTTGTCAATCAGTCCGGCCGACTGTCCGGTTTTTACAAGCCCCTGTCTTGGAAATACCTGAATATCAAAGCTGTCCGTATATCTTTTTCCAGGTCCGTCTATTTCAAGACTAATTACATATTCCTGCCTGTCCGAAACCGCCGGCAGAGTAAAACTGAACGGGATCGTCCGCTGTGCACCGATCTCTGCAGAAAAACTGCCTTCCCTGCATTCGGTAATCTTCCCGTCTGAGGAGAGGAAGTTAACCGAATACAAACCTTCAACGATTTCTCTTGTGTCATTTATAATGATTATCTGCTTCTCTATTCTCTCATTACCGAAATACGCATGGTCCTTGCTGTTGAAATTCCCCTGATCTCCTCCTATCCATGCAGTAAACGGGGACAGGGCCTCAGCCATGGTCAGCGCCAGTTCATTGGGCTTGTCCAGATAAGGGAGCCTGACGGGAACGGCTATTTTATCAGGTTTAAGTCCGGGTTCCTTAATCGAACCGGAATCGAAATCCATTATCACATGATATGTAAAATCCGCGTCAAAGATATCTCCTTCTTCGGCAAAAATCCCAAAACCCGACACATCATATCCGCGCCAGGCCCGGAGCTGTGAACTGATGAAAAGCTGCTTAACAAGGCTGTAGGCAGGATCAAGTTCCCTGCCCAAAACCACATCAGTATCCACACGCGTTATCCAGCCGGGAGAAGAGTATCTTACCGGTACGGACGCAAGCAGATAGACATCATCACCGAAATACCTTGCAGCATGCTCATAAATCAGGTGAACTCCGGGACCTCCGTCCGGACCGTCAAAATCCGAAAACTGCCATCGCAGAGGAAGACCGAATTCGGAAGCAAAAAAAGCTGTTTTTTTGGTCCGGGACCATTTTATGGGCCAGTCTTCCCTTTCCTGCAGCGGCAGGCCGAAACTCATGTAGTGCATGGTGGTGTAAATATTGTTCAGATTTCCGCTGTAATTGTGATAGACCTCCCGCGACGGATCAGCTTTCTTAACTTCAGTCTCCGTAAGCTCCGCTAATTCCCTGCCACCCCGGTCATCGGGCCACCTGTAATCGAGATTGTCAACCATGTCGGGGTGCTGGGCCCAGGGGTAACCGGCTTTGTTGAATGTTCCCGAATTCATAATCAGGGAAGGATGATTTCCCCAGTATCTGAAATGTACGCGCAGTTCATCCCTGAAAGCATCAAGATCGTTTTCATTCCAGAGATATGGAGTGCCGAGAATAATATAGAATCCCTGCCGGTCTGCCTCATCAAACAGGGCATTTATATATACCGGAGCAATACCCTGGTATGAAGCGGCATCACCCCAGCGGTAAGGCCATGTGATATGCAGAAGAACCGTGTTATATCCTGCCGCCTTTAAATTGCTGAATGTATCGCTGATAACTTCATTCCTTGCATAATACCAGGAATAACGATCGAAGACATCACCGGAAGTCATTGCAAAGATATGCATCTTCTCTCCGTTAAGGAAGAAATCACCTCCCTCCTCATAAAACTCCCGGAATCCGAAATCCTGGAAATAGCTCTCATCAAGAAGCTTATCTTTCTCGTATATGCTTGTCTTTACAGAATAGAGATGCGGCTCTTCAATATCCCAGCAGACAGGATCGTCCAGGTTTATGGTAAATACAATATTTTCAACGTCATCCCCGCTGAAATCAGGCAGTTCCATACTCTGTTCAATCACAGCCCTGCCGCTCTGTTTTTCGGTAATTTCAGCTTTCAGAAAAAGGCCCTTCTTTTTTAGTCCATACGGATTATTTATGTCCAGATCAAGAGTCAGCTTTTTCATTCTCAGCGAAGTGGTAACAAGGACATCCTTAAGATTGATATCGGAATCAAACGCTTCCAGAAAAACATTGTCCAGGGAGAGACTCTGAATGTCCGAATTGGCGAAATATTTTTCAAAATGAAGAAAAATATCAATCCTGACGGATTCGCTTTTGTTCCATGCGGACAGGTCAATACACAGCTTCTTCATCAGTCCATAATCATTTTTGCTCCTGTATCTGTACTCTTCAAGCAGTTTTCCGTCTGCATAAAAGTCCGCCTCTGAAGCCCCGACATAGCCTACAGTCAGATATATCTTTCTGCCGCGGAACCTTTCAGGTATAGAGACATACCTTGTATACCAGCCGTCCTGGATAGCGTTAAGCTTTCTTCTATTAATCATCTCTACAGGCTTAAGTATTCCGCCGCTTCGTATGTATGTATTGTACAACTCACTGCTGGACCATCGTCCGGGTACTTTGCTGTAATATTGTCCGTTCTCTCCGGGCAGATCTCCTCTGCCTGCAAAAGCTGGTGTAAACCGCCAGATACCGTGCAGGCAGATTTTGTCCCTCGTTTCGGTCGATATGCTGTACGCATCAGAGATGTCCCACATTTTATTTTCAAGATAGTCGTTATGCTCTGTAACAGTGCTGCATGAAATCATGAAAAGAATAACTATCAGCAAATATGAATTCTTTTTCATTCCGGCATCCATCCTGCCCTCCTGTGTTCAGGCCCGAAGACTCCCCCGATATTTTATTAATGGTACATCGGGTTATATAGTATAACAATGGAAACCTGTAAAATTATACTTTTACAGCTGAAACAATCAAGAGTATAATAACAGATACCGAATAGAAAAAACAAAGGAAGTGTGATAAATATGAAACCGAATACAAATCCGCTTGAAACAATACTAAAGCTTGATCCCGATCTTTACGAACAGGTATCAAAGACAAGAAACCTTGCCTACGAGGACAAAGACCTGCCCAAAAAATACGCATACCTTATTGCGCTTGCTTTGGACGCGGCTGACGGTTCCGAAAACGGGGTAAAAAGTCTGGCGAAAATGGCAATGGATGCAGGTGCCACAAAAGATGAAATTGCATCAGCGCTGAGAGTGGTCATGTATATAAAAGGCGTTCAGGGGATCTATACAGCAGCACGGGCGCTCGAAGATATTGTTTAGCCTGTTTTTTTATTTGATATATCCCGAATAATGATGTATAAAAAAACTGTCCGGAGAATTCCGGACAGCCGATGAAAAACATTTTGTTCAATCGGAGGAAAACCGCTGCTCCGGTAACACCGGAGCAGCGGTTCCTGCATGCTGAAATTATTCCG
>CAZKOK010000389.1:0-4423 GCA_964554355.1 uncultured Spirochaetia bacterium
TAAATTATTATTTAAGTTAACAAGACCTTCTTTAAAGAAATAATTTTGGATTCCGTCTGCTTTGCCGGCTCATATGCACTGCCTTTTTCCGCTTCCGCGGTTTCTGGATTTTTGTCCCCGGCTTCTTCGGAAATTTGTGTTTCCGGAGATTTAAAAAGCAGACGGGAATTTATTATTCCATCCGAATAATCAGCATAAAGTATTCCATCCCTGAGTATCACGGAATTTACTATAGTGTCCAGAGGTATATAGCGGCTGTTCTTAAGCTGCTCCGGCCCCAGAAGTATTTCCTTAAGCAGGGATTCGATATCCTTTTCCAGGTTTCCCCTGGATTTCAATTTCCTGACTTCTCCAATCAGATTGTCTGACTTGTCTTCAGGAAAAAATATGACCCTCTGCTTTATATCGTCCGCCTTAACTATAAAAATAACCAGGGAAATCAGAAAAAGTGCGGCAAATACTGAAAGTATAGTTAAAAGTTTATTTCTGTCACTCACAATCTACTCCGTAAAACCATTGGTTTTTTCAAAATCTTCTACAAAAAGCCTGATACCATTATAAATTGCTTCCGAGAGCTTCATCAAGTAGTTATCATCAAGAAGTCTGCGGGCCTCTTCAAGATTACTCAGGAATCCTGTTTCAACAAGGACTGCCGGCATCAGCGACCGCCTGACTACAGAAAAGTCGGCTTCTTTCATGCCCCTGCTCGGTGAAACATCACCTACTTTCTTTTCAAGCTCCTCGATAATTCTTTTTGCAAGCAGTACGCTTTCAATATGAACTTCCTGATCAAGCATGTCATTAAGAATAGGCAGGATATCTTTCTGATCTTCCGGAATTTTATCTTCAGTCAGAAACTCCCTTTCCCTTTCCGACGGGAAATAGTGAACTGAATATCCTTTCGCCGTAGAGCTGATTGCTCCGTCAACATGCACCGATACGAATATCACGGCTTCATTATCGGGAAGTCCAAGCTGATTGGCAATATTGCTGCGCTGTTCAAGCGATACATCCACATCTGTACTTCTGGTCATCACGATTTTCTTATTGGGATATCTTTTCTGCAGCATTGCAAAAAGCTGCTTGCCTATTTTAAGTGTAATGTCTTTTTCTACAATATTTATCTTAACACCGTCGATTTCCGTCCGGGCAGCTCCCGGTGCATTGGGTCCTCCGTGTCCTGGATCGATAACAATGGCCCCGACTTTCAGAACTGAGGGATTATCAAGTTCTGTAAAAAAGTCCCTTACATTGTCAGCAGTCTGGTCCGGGATCCTTATTGTTCCGCCGGAATAGACGGCTGGTTTGATTCCGCTGATAAAATCTGTGGAATTAAAAAGCATGATCGATCCGCCTATCATGAACCGGACTTCATCAAGTCCCCTGGCAATAATTACCGTCCCTGTTGCAGGTTCATAGAAGAAAAGAGCTCCTATTTCACCGGATAATTCATTTACCCCGATATCTGCATACAGATAAACCGGAAAAATAACCAAAAGAAATATCAGCACATTTCTTGACTTTATTGCCATTTTTCAAGCTTCTCCTTTATCCGGACAGTATTTTCCAATGCTGAAAGGGTCCTGGCAAGCCAGTCTGCACCCTGCCAGCTGCCCTTTATTACTGCTTTCCGGAACACCCGGCCCAGTCTGAGACCTCCGCTCCTGCAGTAATACCGGCCATTATACAATTCATCCATAACTTCTTCCAGACTCCGGCCCTGCCAGTCCCTGATTTCAGGAAGATCATCGGGCAGATCAGGGGAGAAAACAACTGCCGGAGCATTATCATCATCAAAAACCGGATCAGAAAAGCAGGAAATAAAATTTTCAGGGCTAAAACCGTCACCTTCAAAAGCATTGGGGAAATGGCTGTCCCTGAAAAGGAATTCTTCCGTTTCAGGATCTCCGGCTTTAAGGCTGATCCTTATTTTTTTAACAGCTTTTTCAGCCGCCTCTACTGCATTTTTCCTGTCAGCCGCAGCTGATATGATATTTCCGCATTTTTCCACATTATTTCTTGGAAATACAACTTTCATTCCTTCAGAAACCCTGGGCAGCACATTTTTCACAAAGGTTACAAAACCCGCTTCCCTTAATCCTGACACACACTCGACAGTGCCGGGTATTGAAATCCAGGCCCTTTCGGCCGAAACTCCGTTAAAACGCGGGACCAGGTCGCCCGGTTCCATTCCAAGGGCAATTCTTATCGCGCCCCTCGTTACTTCCAGACCGCTGGAATAGGGAAATGTCCATCCGGACATATATCCTCCCGAAAGCCGGGCAGCTATTTCACCCGCTACAGGTCCGTTGGCTGACATTTTTACATCACCCTTTGCCGCCCCGTTATCAATTCCCAGGGCCCTGACTCCGGCATTAAAAACCTCTGTTATTCTTTTTACGGTATCTTCTTCTGATGATGTCGGGATTGTATGTCCCATTTCAATAAAATAAGGGGGAAAAAAGATATGTCTGTCAGCAATGCCGCAGATTGTTATTTCACCTTTATACACCAGAGCATCAATACTGTATTCAGGCCCGTCAATATATTCTTCAACGATAACCTTTCCGCTTTTTGAATAGCGGAATGCGGGTTTCAGCGCTGCCTCAAGCTCTTTCTTATCATCAGCCAGCCTGATTCCTCTTGCGCCCATATTATCAACAGGCTTAACAACAAGGGGAAATGCAAGTGAACTGCATCTGTCAATCTGATCTTCGGATTCAATGACAGTATACCGGGGAGAAGGTACTGATGCATCGCTGAATGCTTTACGCATCAGTCCCTTGTTTGTTGCTTTCAGAGTATTTTCAAAAGGAATACCTGTAAGCCCGGCTTTTTCGGCCGCCCAGGCCACTGTTGCCGAGAAATCCGTGGCTGCGGTCATTACTCCGTGGATAAGACCTTCTTCAGTCATTTTTACGACAGATTCGGCTATTCTATCCCTGTCTTTCAGGTCTATTACATGGAAAGAATCGGCAAATTCACGTCCGGGGGCATCGGGATTGCCGTCTGCTGCGGCCACATAAAGGCCCATTTCACGTGCAACTTTCATCGCAGGAATCTGCATCAGCCCTGCACCGCATATGTAAATTCCTTTTCTGTTATTCAAAGCTCTGCCCCTCCCGTCTGTTTCTGCCTGCAGGCATATATCTCAAATGTATCGCCCAGTTTAAATAATTTGCTCAAAAACATAAAGATCCTGAATCCTGCTCCATGTCCGCATCCCGGAAAGCCGAAACGTTCGGGATGGTGCCCGCTAATAACAGTTTTTTTGATTACAAAACCGTATTTTTTAAGTATCTTCCGTGCAGAATAGGGATTCCAGACCGTGAAGTGGTCTTTAGGACCATTTTTCAGAAACTTCCGCAACGAACGCTTCCCGCTGATCCCCGAACAGGATGGAGTGGAAAATGCGAATATTCCGCCCGGCTCAAGAGCCGAATTTATCATTTTTAACAAAGAACCAGGGTCTTCCATATGTTCAATAACATACCACATGCTTATAACCGACCATTTCCGGTCTTTCAGATCGGGGACGCTGCCCGAACTTTTCCATGCAGGAATTTTCAGCTTGTTTTTTACATAATTAACCGCAGCCTCTGACGCATCGCAGCCCGAAGCATTATACCCTGAATCTTTCGCCGCTTTCAGGAAAGGCCCGTAGGCGCATCCGATATCAAGCAGGCTGCCCTTCCTGCCTTTTGCTGTTTTCCGGATTATTTCCAGGCGTCTTCTGCCCATCTCCTCGATTTTTGAAAAATCTTCAAGATAAGTCCTGCCGTACCGGTTTTTATATTCGGAGTCAAAATAACTTTCAGAGTATTCCTCGCCCTTTTCATTCATCGAAAACATGAAAACAAGGCCGCAGGAAAAACAGCGTGCATAACGTCTTTTTTCGGTCCTGATTAATGTCTTTCCGGGATTCCTGCAGACAGGACAGATATGGCAGCCGCGCGATCCAGCCTTTTTAATGAATTCCGGAACTCTGCGCGCACCGGCTGAAACAAGTTTTTTGTTTACAAATTTCCCTGGGTCCGAAATCAGTTCTGCCATTTTGTCCCTGCCTGTTTTTTTCCACAAATACCCTTCAAATCCCGCCTTTTCGGCCAGTTTCTGATGATAGGAAGAAGGATTAATTAAAAGACAGGGAATCGAAGAAAAAGCCGCTTCCATGGCTGTCAGTCCGAAGGACGTAATTATACAGGAATATTTCCTCATTTCCAGAGCCAGATTATCAACAGGGGCCATTATCTCAATATTTGAATTGGGGACAGACCCGTTTGCCGGGACAATAACAGTTATTTTCTGATCAGGAAAATTTTCTGCCAGATATACGGCGGTTTTACAGGTAAGGCCCTTCGGGTCTTCACCGCCGAAACTCACAAGAATACCTTTTCCTTTCGAATCCTTTTCCAGGGGAGGA
>CAZKOK010000390.1:0-4408 GCA_964554355.1 uncultured Spirochaetia bacterium
TCTGCTGAATCTACCGGGTTCGCTGATTTTGATGCAATGGATATATTATTATATGATAATTATGCGTACCTGAAAATCAACAGAGAGGATCATTATAATTCAGAAGGCCTTGCAATTGTAGATATCGCAGATAAGAATAATCCGGTGTTTGCCGGATTTGTTCCGGATATATTTTATGTTAAATGTTTTACTGTTTTTGAAAATACAATGTATATTTCTGACAGATTAAATAATATAATAATGTTCGATTTAGCCGATCCGGAAAATCCTGCGCAGACGGCCCAATTTCAGCTGCAGAATTTAGAATGCTCTGCTGTTTTTGTAAACCGTAAAGGCACAAGTATTATCGCATATGTTGCTTACCGTATCGATTCATCTTTGTATGGATTACGAATTTATAATATTACAGATCCTGATAATCCTGTAATATCCGGTGAGCTTAAAGTACCGAAGATGAATGCCGGAAAGCTTTTTGTTCAGGACAACGTGTGTTTTGTCATGAGCAATTATTATTACTATAATAACCATCCAGGCCTCTTTACAATTAATGTTGCAGACAGTGTAAATCCTGTTCTGTACGGAATATACGATTTTCCCGCGAATTCATATCTTACAGATATGTGCATTACAGGTGATTTTGCAGTATTGTCTATGGCAGAAAAGGGCCTGTGCGCTCTGGATATTTCAAATCCTGCAAAACCCCTGTATTCCGGAGGTTTTAACCACAGGGTTGACAATATGTGTGCCTCTATCGATATAAAGCAAAACCATATTTTTGCTGCAAACGGAACAAGTGACCAGAGCCTGTTTGTGCTGGAATATAGTTATCAGGAATAAGCAGTTCTGCTTTTATAATATTT
This sequence comes from uncultured Spirochaetia bacterium, assembly GCA_964554355.1. Taxonomy (GTDB): domain Bacteria; phylum Spirochaetota; class Spirochaetia; order CAZKOK01; family CAZKOK01; genus CAZKOK01. Next base: position 861 of record CAZKOK010000390.1, read on the forward strand.
ATATAGAGAGTTAGTGCGGAAGGCCAAAGCTGAATGCCCTGAAAGGTCATTCAGCAGTCCTTGCAAAGCGGAATCCTACGGTGTAGTTCTCGTAATACGAGTGGTAGCTGTACACGAAACCAACCTGTAGAAAGTTAGTGACGTTGTATAAGCTCCCGCCGTGCATTTCACGGTAAGAACCGCTTAAATCAAAACACCACTCCCAGACATTGCCGCTCATGTCATACAGTCCCAGAGTGTTGGCTGTTTTACTTTTCACCACAGCAGTGGACGAACCTGAATTTTCACTATAAACCACATAATCTCCAAATACCGTGGACAGGCCTAATCCGCCGAGTATGCTGCCGTCATCATAACAGGCACCGGAGTCGTCTCCGCTTACATGGTCACCATAGGTCCAGCTTGTTCCATCACGGTACCTTGATGCAAGCTCATATTCATCGCCCGTCAGCAGCCTGAAGCCATCTGCTGTACTGCTGGCTGCAGCACCATCACAGGCAGCAGCATTGGTATCCCGGGAATCACGGATTATCACACTCAAATAAGTGTACACGCTCTCATAGCTCGTTCCTTGCTGTGCATTGTACCACTCGGTCAAGGCATTGCACCATACCATGCTGTCACGCCAGTTCACCGTGGTCACCGGATGCTGGTTTGTGTCTCCGCTGCCGTCCCCCATGGTCCCTGTGTTGGCAAATGTGTACTGTCCCGCACCTGTCTCACCGCTTCCGCCTGTTGCCCAGGTGTATACTTTTTCCCACAGCTCATAGGTCACCTCGGTATCGGTTATCCAATAGGCGTCATCCACTGTGGCATCGCCTTCGTCATTTACACCGGTAGGGAAGGTCAGTCCACCGGGCACGTAAACCATTGTAAAATTCACACCGTCGACAGTGTAGGTTGCGCTGTCACCGGCAGAGAAATCTGTAATATCACCGACAGGAATTCCTTCGTCAGGTGAAGAGCATCCTGCTGCAAGGAGACTGAAAACAGCCGCCCAAAAAAGAACCGAACAGTAATTTTTCATAAAACACTCCTTATTTCTGCATAATGTTCATAGTTTATTGCCTTATACGTTTTCATAAGGGAAAGTATAGTCCTGGCTGAAAATAAAACATCGTACAAAAGTATTAAAGGAGTAAAAAAGGCGGCCTGACTCTCGACTCCGACTCAGCCAATTTAAATTGAAATAAATGTAAAAGAAAAAAAAGAAAACGGGAGGCAATTCTGTACAAGGATATTTCCTGGAAAATTATCGGCTGTTGTCTGGAACTGCATAATGATTCAGGACCGTGGCTGTATGAAGGGGTTTATCACAACGGGCTATATAATGATTTAAAAAATGAAGGAATAAAGGTTTGGCTTAATTTTCCTTATAATGTGGACAGTTTCCTGTAATGCTGAAAATCAACCGGGAAATTCCGGCAAAAAGCTTGTTATTGTTCGGGAAGAATACTCTCAAAGCCTTAGGGACCGTGAAGACGAACTGCCTGTGCGAGAGTATTAGTAACACCTTTTTCAGCTGCACATCATGGCAAGATTATCCCGTTTTCCGTTCATGACGCCAAAACCTTGATGCCAAATTTCAAATTGCTGGAAAACTGATAAGTTGCTTCCTTTTTTTTGAATTTAATATTACCTTTGAAGTTGTTCCAGTTACTTGCAAGCAGTATTATTGCAGACGAATTACCGGACGCTCTCCGGGTGTGGGAAATGCAGGCTGACAAAATGGTTCAATCTGACGCGGAATAATAATTTTTGTTTAATATAGTCTAAAAACAGAAAAGGTGCATATGAAAGTATCTATATTGTATAGTTCATATTTTAAGGGAATAATGCTCATTTTATTCATAAGTCTTTTTTTTTCCTGTGTCACTCCCGTACATCTGAATACAATCCAGGACATAAGCAGTTCGGCCCGGAAAAATGATTTCAGCGGTGTTATTCTGTTAACCGCCGGCGGCAGGACATTGTTTTATGATGCCTATGGCTGGGCCGATAAGCAAACGAGAGTCCCCAACACAATTGATACCCGCTTTTCTATTGCTTCCGTTTCCAAACAATTCACAGCTGCCTGTTTATTGTATCTGCAAAACAGGGGGCTTTTAGATATGAATGATCCTATTTCAAAATATTTCCCTGATTTCCCCAATGGCAGCATAATATCCCTCCGGGATTTAGCTTCACACCGCTCCGGGTTACCACGGTATTTATATGGCATCCCTTTAGAAGAAGGTCCTCTTTCCAGCTTATTATGGGCAGAAAAAATGATAGATCAAAAGCTGATTACATTCAAAAGTCAACCCGGTCAAAAATTCAGTTATAGTAATGCAGGCTATGATTTTTTAAGTGCGGTTATCGAAAAAGTATCCGGGACCTCCTTCCAGGAAGCCCTGAGGAATATGATAGCGGATGATAATATTGAGTTATACTATCAACAGGATTCAGCTCCGGACATGGCAAACGGTTATGACTTTTTCGGCGGTGAAGCGGATAAAGAATTTGATGATAAACTTTTGCTTTCCCGGGGGTCATCCGGTATTATTACCGGAGCCATGGATCTGTACAACTGGTATTGTTGCCTTAAAGGGGAACTGGTTCTGAGCAATTCCCTAAAAAACCAAATGTTTCAGCCAACTAATGGAAACTATGGTCTGGGCTGGCGGATCATGGAACAGGATACCATAAAATGGTACTATCATGGAGGGCAAGCCGATGGGTTTTCCTCCCTGTTTATGATCTGCTTTGATCTGGATGTCTGTCTCGTTATTTTATCCAATAAAAACTGGCGAATCGCCGAAGGATATATAGAAGGTTTGGCAGCCGGGATTCGTAACTATTTAATTACAAACATGCCGCATTTAAATTAAATGCCAATGCCAAATGGAAAACTGAAAGACAGCTCCTGTCTGGATATTCAGTTAATCTGCATTGCATAATCCTCTCTGATTAATAGTGCAAACGAAAGCAGGACTTTTACATAAGAAAAATTAAAAACCCGGCAGAGAGACATATTTTATTTCTGCTGATATAAATTTTATGTGAGTGATTTTCCGGCTTTTTGCGGTGTAAACAAGTGAAAGCAGGAAAAGAATGATAAATAAGGAGGAGTAATTCATTTAAAACTGTATTTAAAATAGCAGACGGAATACGGCAGATCGCGTTTGCAGGTCTTTTCTGTTGAAAGAGAATACTATAAACTTTTTGGAAATTAAGGAGAAATAGAACGAATGAAAAAGAAACTTGTAATAATTAACATAATTATTGCCATATTAATGATAACGGCGTGTGAAGGTATTGTAGATCCGGAAGACATTAATGTCAGTGAAGCTTCACTCGAACTTGGGACTGAGTCAATGTATCTGTCTCCAGCCTGGACATGGCAATTCAATCCTGTCGTTACGGATATCGAAACCGAAGATATCACCTGGGAATCATCAGACGACGAAATTGTATCAGTCAGCGACTCAGGTCTGGTTACCGCTGTTGGTCCCGGGACCGCAACAGTAACTGCATCGGCAGACAGCGGAGCTCTTGAAGACAGCTGC
>CAZKOK010000391.1:0-4404 GCA_964554355.1 uncultured Spirochaetia bacterium
AAAGAGGCTTGGGACCGATACGCTGGCCAAAGCGCCATAGAGAACGAATGGAATGGACGGCGGTATTACCGGACCAATTGTAGATGCCGCCGCAACGATTGATGCGGAAACTGTCGGCTTATATCCATTGTCTACCATCGCTTTATGCTGAATCTGACCGAAACCTGCGGCATCCGCTACCGCTGAACCGGACATACCGGAAAAAATCATTGATGATACAACTGAAACCTGTCCAAGTCCGCCAGGAACATGCCCCACTAAGGCTTTTGCAAAATTGAATATCCTGTCAGTTATTCCGCTTGTATTCATCAGATTACCGGCCAGAATAAAAAAGGGAACAGCTAACAATGTCTCACCTATAGTACCTTTGTACATTCGCTGTACGATCGATGTAAAAGTAGAATCCAAACCCAGAGCAATAACAAAAATAAATGATGTAAAAGCCATGGAAACAGCGACAGGTACATCCAGCAAGATTAATGCAAGTAAGACTACAAATAACAACAAAGTAAGCATGATTTTTCTCCTGATTAATAAACAATCACCCGTAAAGGTGACAGCTTTCTTTGATAATAAACCAAAGGAGGCGATTTTTAGACGCCTCCCTTGAAAAAAAATCAAAAATAATTATTGGGCTATTTCCTGCTGGCTTCCAGATATTTCATGAAAGTGTTGTAATCATCTGCGCCGACTTTTGCTTTCAGTTCATCATACACGGGAGCAGCTTTCGTAGCGAAAGGAGTGGTGTCCGGGTACGCAACCTGCATGCCGTTCTTTTCCAGTTCCTTGATCTGTGCAGCTTCCTGGTCACGAACTGATTTCTGCATTGCTTTACCGGCTTTAACAGCTTCTTCTGTAATGATTTTCTGCTGTGAAGCGGACAGGCTGTCAAATTTAGCTTTATTCATCAGCAACAGAGTTGAATTATATGTATAGTTTACAACTGATAAATATTTCTGTGTTTCATACATTTTCGCAGAAAGAATTGTGGCAATCGGGTTTTCCTGTCCATCTACAACACCCTGTTTCAGGGCCATCGGTAATTCTGTCCAGGCAATTGTCTGTGCTGTTCCGCCTAATGCGTTAACGGTTGCTGAGTTTACGAAGTCTGGAGGTGTTCTGATTTTCAAGCCTACGAAATCATCGGGAGAATTCAGCTGACGTTTGGAGCTGGTGTAGTTCCTGAAGCCGTATTCCCAGCGAGCCAGGTATTTCAGACCTGTAGCTTCAATCGCCGGATTAACTTCATCCATGAAACCACTGTTGTAGAATTTGTCTGCGGCATCATAGTTTTTGAATGCAAATGGAGCACCGACCATATTAAAAATGTTTACCCATTTTCCAATAGCGGGTTCTGTGGGGATTACCAGGTCGACAGCGCCGTTAATGGTCTGTTCAACTAGATCCTGAGAATTGCCAAGTTCGGAACTTGGAAATATAGTTACAGTAATTTTTCCGTCGGTCCTTGATTTAACTGCATCAGCAAAAGCTAGTGCAGCAATGTGAGCAGCATGGTCTTCAGCAAGATAATGAGCAAATTTTAACTCAACCGCCTTTTCTTCTTTCTTTGAACAACTGGTGGTAAGTGCGAATACAACCACTACCAGCAGCGAAGTAATAATTACAATTTTTTTCATAAAATTGTTCCTCCTAAATAACCTTTTCATAGTAACTCCTCCATATATTTTTTTCCGATTATGCATTCGGAAAAGGTTACAAGATTAAATGATATAATGATTCGGACAAATCCTGCAAAAATACATTATTTGTTTCACATTGTAAAACCTGTTTTCATTATACAAACAATAAGTATTAAAAATCCTACATTCAACATGGCAATTTGTCAATAAAAAATTGAATATTTCTCAGTAAAAAGAGATCTCTTTATGATCCATAAGCAGATACCTTCTCTATTAATTTCCCAAATTTGATTTTTAATAGTAATCTGCATGCTGTTTTCAGCCTGCTGCACCCTTACCGGCGCAATATCCGCCAGAAAAAGCCGCCTGCAGATTATATCCCCCGGTCGGACCGTCAATATCAAGGACTTCTCCGGCAAAATAAAGACCTTTATGTATAATGCTTTCCAGGGTCCCCTTGCGGACTTCCGAAAGCGCAACCCCGCCGGCGGTAAGCATGGCGCTTTTGTAATCTCCCGTTGAATCAATAATGAAAGACGCCGCGCTAAACAGCTGTTTCAGCCTGCTTCTCTGCTTTTTCCCGATTTCCGCGATTTTCAGGGAAGTGCTGATACCGTTTTCGGACAGTACGGCTGAAACAAATCTTCCGGGAAATCCGCATGAAGAAAGAAAACTTTTCAGGATCCGAGAACCGGACCTGTCGGCATAGGAAATGAAGTCCTGCTCGAACCGTCCGGACAGTGATCGGAAATCAATGCGCAGTTCGTCACCGGCGCGGAAATAACGGGAATTGTTCAACATGAGCGGCCCGGAAAATCCCCGATGCGTAATCAGCAGGTCTCCGCTTAAGTCCATAACTATCTTTCCGTCCCGCCACAGAACGGCCGCAGCGTTTTCAAAGCTGATCCCCATACAGTCCGAAAGGAAAAAATCATTAACGGTTATATCTGAAAGTGCCGGTCGCGTCGCTTCAATTGTATGACCGAGAGCGGCAGCAAGCCCGAATGCGCTGCCGTCAGACCCGGTAGCAGGAAAGGACTGACCTCCGCCGGTCAGAATGACGGCGTCCCAGCCTTCAACACAGGAGCCGTCTCCCGTTTTCAGGGTATAGGTTCCACTGTCCGGAATTACGGCAGTAACCGCACATCCGCAGCTGATCACAACACCGCAAAGAAACAACTGTTTTTCCAGGCAATTAAGCACTTCTGCAGCGCGCCTTGATTCGGGAAAATACTTCCCGTCTTCACGCACCCTGAACCTGATTCCGCAGTGAGCGAAAAGCGCAAAAAGCTCTTCCCTGAAAAAAGTTCGGAACAGCGGCTTAAGAAAAGCGCGCTGGTCCGACGGAAAAGAGTGCAGGAATTCATCTATTGTTCCGGTATGGGTTATATTGCACTGACCCGAACCGCTCAGCAAAAGTTTACGGCCGCATCTTTGGTTTTTTTCAAACAGGCAGACTTCGCTGCCGCCGGAGCGGGCAGCGCCCAGAGCGGCAGCCATTCCGGCGGGACCGCCTCCGATTACTGCAATTTTCCTCATGTGTTTATTGTATCAGATTTTCGGCCGCTGTCAGCCTTCAAAAAGTTCTACAACTTCTTCGCCCGAGTGTGCTGCCGCAAGCAGGTGCACAAAGGCACTTGACCGGGTAATCCTGGCGATTTCCGAAAGGGCTTCGATATGCGGACCTGACTGGTCTGGAGCAGCCAGCATCAGGAAAAATATTTTACTGGGCTGTCCGTCAAGCGAGGAAAAATCAACGCCTTCCGGCTTTATACCTATCGCCATTGTCAGTTTGTCTACGAGAGACGTCTTTGCATGAGGAACGGCTATTCCGTCAGCAAGCCCGGTGCTGCTCTGGTCTTCTCTTGCGCGGATTTGCCTGAAAGCTTCTTCCTTGTCGGAAATTACACCGGCATCAACAAGTATCTGAACCAGTTCGTAGAGTATTTCATTCTTTGTGTTGCCTGCCAGGGGGACTTTAATCTGGTCAGCTTTAATCAGGTCTAGTAATGCCATTTATTTTCCTTTCCTCTCTCTATCATCTTTCACCGGGCAGGATTCAGCCAAGGGCTTCATACATATCCCATACCCTGTCAGCATCTTTGCTTATTAATACAGGGCAGTCAACACTTCTCATTGCCCTTTCAACTTCATTATAGAATTCATCCCGCCGACTTTGCAAGCGGGATATTTCGCCTATTATCAGCAGGTCAATCTGGTTTTCCTTGACCATTTTTTTTATTTCTGAACTTACGCTTCCGCTTCGTTTTTCAGCATTAATGGCCAGACCTTTCTGGCGGGCAATGTCACGGACATGGTTAAGATATCTTTCGGCATCATCTTCCAGGTCACGGCTGTATTCTTCCTGCTCTTCCTTGAAAAAAATATGCGACCGTACCAGATCGTTGAGAGCGCGGGTATTTATGACATATAAGGCAGTCAGATCAGCTCCTGTCATTTTTGCCATACAGACAGCGTACTGGGCAGCCGCAATGGATTCTTCCGTTCCGTCTATGTAAACCAGTATTTTATTTATCAATTCTGTCATACACTACCCTCTATTCAGATTTTAATGTTACGGCCTTCTTCTTTTCAAGCCTGCTTTTTACCATCTTCATCAGCATGAACATGTCACGTTCGTTTTCTTCAAGCCGATTTTTAATGTATTCAACGGTTTCTTTCAGGTCAGGGATGGCTATTTTTTCAAGGGCGTTTACTTTCCTGATTGTTTTTCTGACTTCCAGAGCAAGGCGCATTATTGAAA
>CAZKOK010000392.1:0-4404 GCA_964554355.1 uncultured Spirochaetia bacterium
GTAATCATGTTCTTGATATAGTCGGCGTGTCCCGGACAGTCAACGTGAGCATAATGCCTGTTTTCTGTCTGGTATTCTACGTGACGGGTATTGATCGTGATACCTCGTGCTTTTTCTTCCGGTGCATTATCGATGTCATCATATTTCATGACTTTGTCACCATGCTTTATAGCACAGTACATCGTGATTGCAGCGGTAAGAGTTGTTTTTCCATGGTCACCGTGACAGTTAGTACCAACATTGATATGAGGCTTCGTTCTTTCAAACTTTTCTTTAGCCATCATCTCCTCCTTCTATTTCTTAAACAGCAAAAACTGATCTATATTCGGACGGCTTTTACTATCCCTTCCGACCGCCCTTCAGGCGGCATTCCACCCTACGGACGGAATTACGTTTATATAAACAGCAGCTGAACATCCTGAAAATGATACAGCAGCAGAAATATACTCAAGTGATATGGTTTAATTAAGTCGTTAGCATAAGACAGGATTGCGTAATAATACTTTTACACACAACTATTCAATCCCGCCACCTAACCATCCTAACTACAATTAAAAACTCACAACGAGTTTAAAAACCACCACGGACGATCGGTTTGGCCAAGAAAGCCTTTTAAAGACCCGGCAATATTAGTAATTATTCCAGGAAAGGTCAAGCCGGATCATGACTATTTTTCAAAAAAAGGCCTGCCAACTACCTCTTTACTACCAGCGGTAGTGTGAGAAAGCCCTATTTGCATCAGCCATTCGATGCGTATCTTCTTTTTTCTTGAATGCAGTACCAGTTGAATTAAATGCATCAAGCAGTTCTGCACTGAGTTTTTCAGCCATTGACTTTCCGCTTCTTGAGCGTGCTGCATGAATAATCCAGCGCATTGCAAGGGCTTCCTGCCTTTTCGGACTGACATCTACCGGAACCTGATAAGTCGAACCTCCGACCCTGCGGGATTTTACTTCAACTTCCGGTTTTACATTACCTAACGACTTGAGAAAAACCTCAAGAGGTTCATTCCCGGTCTTTTCTTTTAATACATTCATTGCTGAATATAGTATTTTCCTGGCAACAGACCTTTTCCCGTTCTGCATCATGCGGCTGACAAATTTGGCAACCACTGTGCTGCTATACTGAGGATCCGGAAAAAGCTCTCTTTTCGGTGCTTCTTTTCTTCTACCCATAGTATTACCACCTAAGCCTTCGGTCTTTTGGTCCCGTATTTGGAACGGCCTTTTTTACGGTCTGTTACACCAAGCGTATCTTTTGCCCCGCGAACGATATGATATCTTACACCCGGAAGGTCCTTAACCCTTCCTCCGCGGAGAAGAACAACAGAGTGTTCCTGCAGATTATGTCCTATACCCGGAATATATGCGGTAACTTCAATACCGTTTGAAAGCCTTACCCTGGCAACCTTTCTTAAGGCAGAATTGGGCTTTTTTGGTGTTACTGTCATAACACGGGTACATACGCCGCGTTTCTGCGGACATTTTTCCAAAGCGGGCGCTGTTGTCTTTTTCAAAACAGTCTTTCTACCCTTTCGTATTAACTGATTAATAGTAGGCATCTACTCAAAACTCCTATAATTTCCTTCAACAGCTTAGTGTGAGTTGCGAATTTACCAGTACCTCACAAAAATGTCAAGTGAATCGTTTAAATGTCTATTTTTTTATCTTTTTCCTATTCCGAAAGGCTCCGGCAGATAAAACCCGGATCAGCATGCCCTTACGAACCTGACCTGCAGAACAAGCGTCTTTTGCAGGACAGTTTTCAGAAAAAGGATTTCTTAATCATTATCAACCGGTGCTGCCGGCTGTTCAATCTCTTCCGAGATTTCCTGTTCAAGCTTTCTGGCTTCCAGAATACTCTGCATGGAAGCATCAAGATCTTCTGAATTCTCATCAAACAGTTTGACGTTCCTGTACTTCTTCATACCCGTACCGGCCGGAATCAGGTGCCCGATAATTACATTTTCTTTCAGGCCGCGCAGATAATCGATTTTTCCTGCGATGGCAGCATTCGTAAGAACTTTCGTGGTTTCCTGGAATGATGCTGCAGAAATGAAAGAATCGATATTCAGTGAAGCACGGGTAATTCCGAGAAGCAGAGGCCTTGCAACAGCAGGCTGTCCTCCTTCCCTCATTACTTTTTCGTTTTCCCTGTTGAAAACATACTTGTCCACCTGCTGCCCGAAAATAAAATTAGTATCTCCAACGTGCCTGATTTCAACCTTGCGCATCATCTGGCGGATAATTACGCCGATATGTTTGTCATTTATTGTTACACCCTGCAGTCTGTAGACTTCCTGTATTTCATTTACAAGGTATGTCTGCAGAGCGTTTTCGCCGAGTATTTCAAGGATATCGTGCGGATCAATATTTCCTTCGCACATCGGTTCACCGGATTCCACCGAATCCCCGTCACGGACAAGCAGATGCCGTCCCATTGGAACAAGATGTTTATATTCGTGTCCGAATTCATCCTCAACTATAAGGACACGCTTTCCCTTGACGATATTCTTAAAATGAACAACACCGGAAATTCTTGCAAGAATTGACGGCGTTTTCGGCCTTCTTGCCTCAAACAACTCGCCTACCCTTGGAAGACCGCCTGTAATGTCTCTTGTTTTTACGCTCTCTTTAAGCATTTTTGCCAGGATTTTACCTTCTTTTACCTTTGCACCGTCTTCGACGCTCAGATATGCCGAACCCGGAATAAAATATGACGCTATTTCTGCATCATTTTCATCAATAAGAAGAATTCTCGGCTGCAGGGATTCAAGAGTAAACTCCGTAATCTTCTTTTCGATATTTCCGGTATCTTCGTTTATTTCTTCTTTTAATGTTGTACCGAGTACAATATCCTGGAATTTAACCTTGCCGGCCAGTTCCGCAATAATAGGTTCGGAAAAGGGGTCGAAGGTGGCCATTGTCTCACCTGCTTCAACAACATCACCCTTCTTTACAAGCAGTTCAGCACCGTTTCTGATTTCAACTTTCTGGTCCTGGGCCACAAGAAAGATGGTCTTGCCGTCAATATGAACGTAAGCTACTTCGCCTGATTCAACATCATCCTTTCCGTGTTTGGCAATCGCCTCGCCTGCAAGAACCTTCTGGCCCTCTTCAACAAGAATTTTGTCATTTTTATCAAGTTCAATTTTCCTGAGGATCCTTGCTACAACAAGATGACCTTTTCTTGTAAATAATGTGTCTTTGGTTTTCGGAAGTTCAACCGTATTGCCAGTAATTTCCTTCAGCAATACCGGATACTTCAGTGCAAGACGGTTTTCTTCGCTTACCTTTGTAGCTGCACCGCCGATATGGAATGTACGCATGGTAAGCTGTGTTCCCGGCTGGCCGATCGACTGTGCGGCAATGATACCGACTGCTTCGCCGATTTCAACTGTCTTGTTTTTGGCAAGGTTCCGGCCGTAACACATCTGACATACGCCGTATTTCGCTTCACAGGTAAGTACTGTTCTGATTTTTACACTCTCTACCCCGAGTTCTTCAATCTGGGCGGCTATTTCATCTGTAATTTCTTCGTTGGCATCAATTAAAATTTCACCGGTAATCGGGTGCTTTGCTCTTTCAAGGGTAAACCGGCCTGCAATTCTGTCGCTTAAGCTTTCAACTACTTCTTCGCCGTCTTTCAGGGCCGTAATTTCAATACCATTGATGGTTCCGCAGTCTTCGTTATTTATGACAACGTCCTGGGCAATATCAACCAGCCTTCTTGTCAGATAACCTGCGTCAGCGGTTTTCAGGGCCGTATCAGCAAGACCCTTGCGCGCACCGTTTGTCGAAATAAAGAATTCGATGATAGAAAGACCTTCCTTGAAGTTTGAACGGATCGGCAGCTCGATAATATCTCCCGAAGGTTTGGCCATAAGCCCGCGCATACCGGCAAGCTGTCTGATCTGGGTCCTCGACCCCCTTGCTCCCGAATCCGCCATCATATATACAGGGTTGAATCCTTTGCGGTCTTCTTTCAGGGTCTTCATGAGGGTATTTGTCAGTTCCTCGTTTGTCCGGCTCCATTCCTCTATTACCCTGTTATATCTTTCTTCCTGGGTTATATGTCCCTGGAGATACTGTTTCTGGATTATAAGCACCTTCTCGTTGGCAGAATCGATAAGAGTTGTCTTTTCTTCAGGAATAACAATATCGTCTATACCGATTGTGGCGCCGAATACCGTTGCATATTTGAACCCGAGATCCTTGATGCTGTCCAGCATTTTTACAGCTACAAAAGGACCGTAATCCCTGTATGTAGCCGCAACAAGCGTCCGGAGTTCCTTATCGCCGAGAGAATGATTTACATAATCAATTTCTTCGGGCATTTCTTCATTAAAAATGACCCGGCCCGCTGTTGTTTCATATACTTTATCGCCTGTTTTAATTTTACAGA
>CAZKOK010000393.1:0-4397 GCA_964554355.1 uncultured Spirochaetia bacterium
ATAAAAAACCTTATTTGAATTGTATGGAATATTTAATGCGGATCCTTTAAAAAAAGAGTATTCGTAAACTGGAGCAAAATGTGATTGATACTGCGCTTATACATGAACTCAAAGAAATTATCTCAATCAATTTCAAATCGGATGAAATAAACCAGATTGGAAAAAGTTTTTTTAAAAACTTCGATCTTCATCAGGTCTCGGGGACCAGGGTAATACAGTCCCTCAACACCAGAAAGGCCTCATCAATTCTCGTCGATTACTGCGACGACAATAAACTGCTGAACAGATTGATTGAATTTCTGATTCAGATTGACGGCAGCCGTTTTATGGGACGTGTTCTGGAAATAAAGGATATTGAAGTATATCTTTCAAAGCTTGCACATACAGGAATGGTCTACAATTCAAAAAAACGGAAAATTGTACCGCTGAAGGAAAGCATCGAAGATGCTGTAAACTGGGGAGTGCTGAAAGAAGGCAAACTGTATCCTGTTACGGTAACCAGCATTGATATAACGGGGAATTCCGATCTGGTAAAAAAACACGGCGCCAGAAAAATGCAGCAGCTTTATGCCTTTCTGTGGGCGCATCTCAAAGCCAAACTGCAGGAATATAACGGCAGAATCTGGTCCTGGGCCGGGGACGGAGGTCTTGTCGCTTTCACTTTTAAAGACCATATCTGGAACGCAGTAAAATTCGCTATTGAAATTCAGGCCACGTTTCCGCTGTTTTTTGCCGAAAAATCATATCCTATAAAAGACCAGATTGAACTGCGTTTCGGACTGGATACCGGGAAACTGATATTCCAGAGTTCTACAGGCAGCATAGTATCCGAAGTTATCAATTATGCCTGTCATATTGAAAAAAAGATCTGCGAACCGGGCAGAATTGCGGTTTCGGAAAATGTTTACAGGGAACTTGGCGCGCATATCCTGAAAATATTCAAGCCGCATTCAACATTCGAAGGACAGCCCTGCTATATTTCAGTAAAAAAAATCGATTCACTTCTGGACTGATATTTATTCCTCTTCATCATCATGGGGTTCTTCTTTATCCGTCACGGAACCAGGTAGGGCTGTGTCCTGTTATCTTTTTAAAGATCCTGGAGAAATAATGCGGATCTGAATAGCCTACCGCTTCGCCGATCTGGTAGGTCATAAGGTCGCTTTCCTTAAGAAGTCTCTTTGCTTCGTCTATTCTGACCTTGTTTACATATTCGCTGAAATTGAGGTTTGTAACCCTTTTGAAGATCCTGCTCAGGTAACTTGAACTCACATATACATTGTCGGCCACATCACCCAGGGTAAGCTGTTCGGAGTAATTTTCATCGATATAATTCATGGCTTTGTCGACTATACGCGTTATTCCCTGCTGCTGATTTTTCAGCACCTGCTCCGATACCTCTATCGCCGCATCAATAATTATTCTGTTAAGCTCCTTCACATTTCCCGCATTGTAGATATGCGCAAACAGTTCAAGTGAATTCTTTCCTGCGTCCCTGCTTTCCGAAGTTTCGGAAATGGATTTCCTGACTGATATTATCCTGGAAAGAAGGTCCCAGTATTTTCCTTTTACCGTTTCCACATCTTCGGAGCTTGCGCAGAAACTTCTTTTGCTCTCTTTCCATTCCTTTATAATGTTTGTATTTCCGCTCCTCGTTGCATAAAGAAGCTCATCAAAATCCGCGCTGCAGTAGCCTTCATCCTCAATCCTGTATTCGTTAAGGTTTCCATATTCTGCAACTATATCAGAACCGATAAAAAATGACTGATCGGCAGCGACATTGGCTTCCTGCCAGGCATTTCTCAGTTCATTAAACTTCCCATGTTTTGCGCTTAAGGAGATTGTCACCGACTGCCGGAAGTTCTCCCTGACAGTGACAATTGCTTCCTCGCATATCCCGCGAATTTTCCTGATATTGTTCTTTACGGACGAATCAAGACCTATGACCATTCCGATCTGTCCTCCCCTGATTCCGATGTTCACGCAGGAAAAATCAGGACTGAACGAATTTTCAAATATCGTACTTATGGCAAACAGGCGCAGGTATTTTTCATATGCCGACAGCTCATTAAGATCACTGTCGGAAAATCTGGCAATAAGCAGATAATACTCTTTCCAGTCGATCTTAAAGAATTTTATTCTCGCTTTTAATGAATCATCCCAGATTTCCAGGCCGAAAATCAGGTCATGGACCAGTTTGTTCCTGAGGACGGGTATGTTTTTTTCAAAGAGTTCTTTCTGTCTTTTCTGTTCTTCCCTTATTTTTTCTTTCTTTTTAAGGTACTCGGCAACTGCAGTAACTGCCGAAATTATTTCTTCCATTTTTGTCGGCTTTAAAAGCAGGTCCCTCGCTCCATACTGAAGAGCATCTTTTGCGTAATCAAAATTACGGTAAGCCGTAATTATCAGGACCTCGCATTCCGGATTGAATTTTTTTATTTCCTCAAGCATTTCAAAACCTGTAAGTCCGGGCATTTTGATGTCGGTAATTATCAGGTCAGGTTTCTTCTTTTTTACCAGGTCCAGACCGGATACGCCGTCCCCTGCTTCGCCGCAGACGGAAAACCCGTAATTTTCCCATTTGATGGTCTGGGTCAGTCCTTTTCTGATAATGGGATCATCATCAATTATCGCAACTTTATACATCAGCCACTCCTTTTTCAGCATCAGGATCTGCCGGCAGTGTAATAATTATCAGGGCCCCGTTTTTATTTTCGCCCACGGTAATACCGTATTCCTCGCCGTAGTAAAGCTGTATCCTGCGGTGTACATTAACAAGCCCCACGCTTTTCCTGTTCCGCTCATTATCGGTAATGATGAATTTATCAGCTTTGCCGAGAGCTTCGTTAATCTTTCCCCTGTTCTCATCAGTTACGCCTTTTCCATTATCCTTGAATTCAAGATAAATCT
Organism: uncultured Spirochaetia bacterium; assembly: GCA_964554355.1. GTDB lineage: Bacteria > Spirochaetota > Spirochaetia > CAZKOK01 > CAZKOK01 > CAZKOK01. The sequence continues at coordinate 2,911 of CAZKOK010000393.1, forward strand.
TTCCATCCTTTCTGTACCCTCTCAGGCTGATTTTTAAAAGCCTGGTAATCGGCGTATTGTGAAAAATGGCATTCTCCGCGACAGGCTGAAGTGAAAGACTTGGAATACCGTATGACAGAATACCGGAGGAAACATTGTTTTCAAATTCTATCAGATTTTCATGCCTTATCTTCTGAAGAAAGAAATAATTGTTAAGATAATTAAGCTCTTCCCGGATCGTTAATAGATCACGGCCTTCCCGGCCTATATTGACGTGCAGCATCATTGATAATGCAGTAATCATATCACTCGCAGTATCTGCGCCTTCAAGCCTTGCTTTCCAGCTTATTGTTTCCAGGGTATTGAATAGAAAGTGGGGATTTATCTGGGCCTGCAGCGCCTTTAATTCAGCATCTTTCCTTGTAATCTGCTCCCTGTAAACCATATTTATCAGATGGTCGAGGCGCTCGGACATTCTGTTCATTGTTTCATACAGAAACCCGATTTCATCATTTCGTTTTACTTCCAGGTTCATTCTGGACGGGGATTCCTCGAACTCTTTCAGTTTGTAAACAAGGGTAACAAGAGGTTTGACAATTCCGCGGGTCAGAAAAGCGGCAATGACGGATACAGCCAGAAGAACGGACAAGGAAACGAGGACCTGAATAAAGGAAAGATTATAAAGCCTCGAAAAAAGGACCTTCTTCGGAACAGCAAGCACAGCCATCCAGTCAGGATTTTCCATGAACTTGTAGGATATCAGAACATTCAGCAAGGCATCTTCATAAACAGCCGAGTTTTTCAAATCACTTTCATCAAGATTGCTGAAGAAAGATTTTATATCGAAATAGCTCTCTTCATATTTAACAAGTTCATTGAGGCTTTTTCGGTCTATCAGTATAAACCAGGGCTGATATTCCTTCAGCAGATTCTGGAAATTTCTGCTGAAGTTTTTCAGGGGAATAAAAACGGAAAAGACCGCTCTGGCAGATGATAAATCCGAACCGTATAAAGCCCTCGAAATTCCAAGATAATCTTCCATTTCGGGAAGAATATAGTAGACTGTCTTTCCCATTCCGTTTTCCGCCGTCTGTCTGATAAAATCCCTGCCTTCCGAGATTATGTTTCCAGTCAGCTGATTATAACTTCTGGTTATGACCTGGCTGCCGAAAATGACTGAGAAAATCCTGACATCTTCACTGCTCGCTTCAATTGCAGTCATCTTGTCGCGGATCTGACCGATAAAGGCTGAAATTTCCGCATTACCCGATTCGGCCCTTTCAAGGATTTCATAAATCGCCGGATCATAATAAAGCTGGTCCGAACTCTGTACAGCCCCTTCGAGAATATTATAGCAGTCTGTCAGAACAAGACTTAGGATATCCTGGGTGTGCTTTATCGAATCCTGAAGCACTATTCTTGACGATATGTAATTGGTGACAAAAGTGACAAGCAGAAGCGAGGCAAGAACAAGAGCATTGAGTGATAACAGTATCTTTTTTCTGAGA
>CAZKOK010000394.1:0-4395 GCA_964554355.1 uncultured Spirochaetia bacterium
CTTCAACCATAAATGCAATCCGGTCGCAGAGTTTGTCAGCTGCAGCCATATTGTGCGTTGTCAGGAATATCGTCTTGCCCGATTCCCTGGCTTCCAGTATCAGATCCATGATATGTCTGGCATTTACAGGATCCAGGCCCGAAGTCGGTTCATCAAGAAAAACCACTTCCGGATTGTGCAGGAAGGCCCTGATATAGTTCAGCCTCATTTTCATTCCCTTGGAAAACCCTGATACCCTGTCATTCGCTTCCTTTTCCAGACCGACCTTTTTAAGAAGTTTCATGGGGTCTTCATTTTTGCCGGGGTAAAGAGAGCTGAAAAACTCAAGATTCTCAAGAGCAGTAAATTTTCCATATAAATTCGGAAACTCGAATGCAACTCCGATTTTTCCGTAATATTCAGGTCCCGGCTTTTTAATATCCTCATCAAAAACCTGAACATTTCCGCTGTAGCCTTTGAGCAGACCGATAAGGATTTTCTGCGTTGTCGACTTTCCGGCCCCGTTTGGTCCCAGAAACCCGAAAATCTCTCCTGTGGCGACCTCAAAATCGATTTTATTCACAGCTGGAGAATCTTTTCCGGGATATGTGTATTCCAGGTCCTTAACTCTGATCATCTGTCTCCTCCTTCGGATACAAAACTGTCTGCGATAATTGAACAGAGCAGCTCCATGCCTTCTTCATAACCTTTTCCTATTTCCCTCCGGTGCAGTGTTATAAAAAACAGGGACCTGAGCATGGCGCCTGCCGCCTCAGGACTGCCGGGCAGCCTGAAGCCCATCTCCGCAATCCCGCTTATAAAGGAATTTGCGAAATCATAATCTTCCATGACATGCTCATCAATAATTTCAGGAGGCAGGTTCCTCTGCAAAAGCTGATATTCTTCTCCATTCAGAAGCATTTTAATAAGAGGATATTCATCTACAACAGTAAACACCGAAAACAGAAGCTTGCGGATATCCTCCCTGTCAAGCCGGTCCTTTGCCAGCATCGAATAGAATTTAATCCTCACCTGCTTTTCAAGATTATTTATTACATCCCAGAGAAGAAGTTCCTTGCTCTTGTAGAAACTGTAAAAAGACCCTTTTGAAATCCCCGCTTTTGCGGCAATTTCATCAACACTGGTCTTTTTAAGGCCGAAACGCGAAAATAATTCATCCCCGACCGATAAAAGCTTCTGCCTTATTGATTCCTTCTCTGCATCTGAAAATGCCCTTACCATTTATCATTCTCCTATGTAAACGCTATGACTTTTCTTGTATTCTTAGTCATAGGTATAATATATATCATCATTATGTGATTGTCAATATTACAACCACGGAGATTATGATAATCAGAGCAGTTAACACGAATGAATATAAATTAACACGAATGGGGATTAAACCGAAACCCTTCTTTATTCGTGTTATTCTGCATCTCATTCGTGTAATCTTCGGGTTCACGGGTCTGTCCCCAATTCACGGAATTATCTGTGTGCCGGCATCTCCTTTCAGCGCATCCGGCATATTTTCCGGAGTCGTAATCACGGCCCTCTTTCCGCCGTTTTTCAGGAATGATATCGAGGCCTCAATTTTGGGAAGCATGCTGCCCCGGATAAAATGACCTTCCCTGCTGTATTTTTCGGCTTCTTCTGTTGTCATTAAATCTATTTCCTTCTGATCAGGCTTTTTGAAATTGATGCAGACTTTGGAAACTGCGGTTGATATAAGGAGCACTTCAGCATTAATCGATGAAGCAAGCAGCGACGAGGCCCTGTCCTTGTCGATTACCGCTGACTGACCCTTAAATGATCCGTCCGCTTCGAGCGAAACCGGAAGACCTCCGCCGCCGGCTGTTATAACGGTATATCCGCCTTCAACCAGGTATTTTATTGCCTCTTCCTCAACAATCCGCAAAGGAAGCGGAGAAGCGACAACCCTTCTGTATCCTCTTGATGCATCCTCGATTATGTCCCAGTGGTCTTCAATCCTGTGTTTTGCGGCTTCCTCTCTTGTATAAAATGGACCTATCGGTTTTGAAGGGTTTTTAAATGCAGGATCTTTCATGTCGACAATCACCTGGGTGACGACGGTCACTACTTTCCGGTCATTTATTCCGGCTTTTTTCAGTTCCCGGTCAAGGAGCTGCTGAATCATGTATCCCATGGCGCCCTGGGAGTCGGCCCCGCAGACATCAAGCGGAAGCGTCGGCAGCTGGCTTGAGGCGATTTCCGAACGCAGGAGAATGTTTCCGATCTGCGGTCCGTTGCCGTGGGTTATTATCACCCTCCATCCGTCTCTGATGATCGACGCGATATGCCTGCAGGTCTCGTCGGCCGCCGCCCACTGCTGGGCAATAGTACCCCTTTCCCCGGGCCTGATTATCGAATTGCCGCCGATGGCAATCACGACTGTTTTTTTCATGGTTTATCCCTCTGCAGTAATTATAAATATAATCTGATACTCATTTCCAATTAAATAGCATGCAACGGCGGAAATGGAAGCCGTCCGGCTGATTCAGGGGGAAAGAATTTCTGAACCATGAAGGCAAGAAGAACACAAAGGTATTATCGGAAATCCAGATCCAGAGGCTTTTCTTTATATACCTTATTTATTCGAAGTGTTTTTAATGATTCTGGAAATGTTCACTGTTTCTCAAGATCCACTATTCCATAATTCGGATGTGTTATTGTCATCGTATTGCCTGAAACAACACAGGTAACATCATAATTTCTGGTTGATGCTACAGCGTTATCCGCTTCTGTCTGGCTAAGTCCTTGAACTTCCACAAAGATTTTTGCCAATTCAACTGCATAAGTATCCCAGTCATAATAATGATCAGGCTCGGTCAGAAGAAAACTTTGACTGGAACCTGCAGTTATAAATTCCTGGACTATGAAATCGATATAATCCTGACTCAGAGCAACCTGATTTATGGTTATCGAGTATATATCGCCGTTTTCAGAATAAGAGCCTTTTCTGTATATAACATCATTTTCATCAAGCGTGTATGAAACATACACTTCATTAGAATAGATTTCTTCATATTCCGATACTGAAAAATCAATAGTCAGGGTAAATATATTTCCGTCTCCCGAACCGTCAATATCTGTATCTGTATACAGCCAGGTACCGTAAAGTGGGTTAACGGGTCCCGGGCATCCGGTAAACAGAGATATAACTATCATTGATACCAAAGCGAATGAAAACTTCTTTTGCATAAAAGAGATCTCCTATAAATACTGTTTTCAGTTTTTATTATAACACAAAAATCGCAGAAATACATTTATGACTAGTAGTAATTTTAATCGTTATGAATGAAATTTACTAAGCAGATTGTCGCACTTTTCGCGGTAAACCCTGTACCTTTCGTCAAAAACATTATGCATTTTTCTGTCAGGCACAAACGTCTTCTCTATTTTAACAAGACATTCAGCTGCTTCAACAAGACTGGCATATTCCCCGAGGCCGAAGAGTGCAATACAGACATTGCCCAGAAGCTCCGCGTCAATTATATGCGGAACATGTATTTCCTTTCCGGTTATGTCGGCCTTCATCTGGTTCCAGCGGCTGTTTCTGCCCTGCCCGCCCGAAACGGTAAGGGTATCAACAGGGCATTTTTCATCTTCCAGGGTAAGGATCAGGTCCCTTACCGCAAAGCCTATCGCCTCGACAACAGCTCTTCCCATTTCCACTTCGGTCTGGACCGGCTCAAGGTCTGTAAACAGAGCATTGCTGAACTGCCATATTTCATGAATATGGGTCGAAGGGAAAAAACTCGGTATGTGTCTGTCAAAGGGCAGGCTGCAGATCTCCTCAAGCATCTTTTCGTAGGGCACGTCTTCCTGTGTGGTAATGGTCCTGAACCACTGGAAGATTCGGCCTGTCGATTCAAGTATTCCCGCGATATTGTAAAGTCCCGGGACCGCGTGAGGCAGCGGCCGGAGCCGTGCTGAAGAAATCATTCTCGGACTGCAGTAATTTATGCCTTCCGATGTTCCCGCCCGGTCGCATGTCGTTCCCGGTTTCACAGCTCCCGTCCCTATTAGCGCGGCATGAAAATCCGATCCCGAGGCAAAAACCGGCAGCCCTTCGGGCAGACCGAAGGTCTGCGCTGCCTTTCGGCAGACGCTTCCGATCTGTTCTCCGCTCCTTACAACAGGAGGCAGCAGGGCCTTGTCGGTTTTTATTTTTTCCGCTTCAGAACCGGTCCAGATATACTGGTCAAATTCGCTCCAGGGGGAAACCATAAGCGCTTCGCCGCACATAAGGTAGTTTATATATTCCGGGCAGCCCAGGAAAAAACTGATATCATTTTGCTTTTCGGGAAATGTGTCCTGATACCATTTTATTTTATGCAGATAGTATGAAAGCATGTTTCCGCGGGAGGACTTTTTATCAAGCCACATTACGGCCGT
>CAZKOK010000395.1:0-4394 GCA_964554355.1 uncultured Spirochaetia bacterium
CATGCCCTTTTTTGTTCTTGTAATCAGCAGCATCACCCCGTGAATAGAATTCCTGTATGAAACTCTCATCGGCAAGGTTACCGGATGCTTCGGCATTTTCAATTTCTTCATAAGGGAATCCGATTTCGGTACGGACAAGACTGCCGCAGAAATTTCTTCCCGCCTCGCTAAAAAAAGATGTCTTCGGAAGATTAATATAAATTGTCATATCGGATTTGACAGCTTTGGAATTTCCGTCGAAACTGCTGAAAAGTCCCGATGGGATATCAACTGAAATTTTAAATGCATTTACAGAATTCACAATATCAATAATTTCAGAAAGATGCGCCTGCGGCGCAGAATTCAAACCGGTCCCTGAGAGACAGTCAATGATGCATTCGCTTTTTTCGATCAGGGATTTTTCCAGTGATTTACCCGGAGGAATTTCAATTATTGAGGCGCCGAAATTCCTGAGTATTTTTTCATTTGAAAGCCAGGTGCTGCTTTTACCCTTTCCGAAAACAATAATTTCCAGCATATATTTTTCTGAAAGGTTTCTGGAAATTACCAGTCCGTCTCCTCCGTTATGACCGCTTCCTATAAGGCAGGTTAATTTCCTGAATCCTTTTTCCCTGCATACGCTGTCGATAATGTCTGAAAGCCTCAGTCCGGCCTGTTCCATAAGGATATCTGCGCTCATGCCGTATTTTTCTATTGAGATCCGGTCAATTTCTGCCATAACGGACGCATCAACCACTTTTATCATTATCAATGTCCTTAAGCAGCAGGTCGCTCTTCCACCAGCACACTTCAGTGCTGAATTCATGAAGCAGAAGTCCGGAAATTATCCCTTCAGGAGAAAGATGGAACCTTTTAAAAATAATCTCTTCCTGTCCCAGATCGAGAAGAGACCTGCCTACCACCATTCCTTCACTGTTGAGAATTACCAGGCTCAGTTCATCTCCGAGGGCCTCGGTGTACAGATAAAAATATGGCCCTCTTGCGACACCAAGAAAAGTATAGACGAGACTTGTTTCTTCCTGCTGAACCGATCCCGCATACTCGGATTTTAATGTGATTCTTGGAATTTCTACCGTATCAACCGAGAACTGCCTGAGATCAAGGTTGTAAATATAAATCATCGAATTATAGAGCGACTGCTTGCCATCTTCCGCATGTATACGGAAATAATCAATTTTCAGATACAGAGTATGATTTTCCGGATCGGCAATTGCCGAATCAAGGCTTGCATACAGATCGGCATATTCAGGCATCGGCAGATTCTGAAAATAAAAATCATGACTTGAAGCAAGATCTCCCAAAACTGAATAGAGTCTGACTTCAATTCTGTTGTTCCAGTTAAGCACAACAACAAGTTCATCCGAATCAAGGACCTGAAGCGAACTGATTACAGGGAAGGGAGAACCGCCTACACCTTCGTAACCTATAAAATCAAAATATTTGCCGTTTTTATCAAATCGTCTGATAATATATTTGGAAATGAAGTTTTCATCATCGTTGTAGACCATCAGCGAAGGATCAGTTTCATCAACGACATAAAGATTTTTATTGCTGTCTATTACAGCGCGGTCAATTGCATTGAAATTATAGGGATATGCCTTTCTGTTGGCCGATAGACTGTTTTCGTCCTGTACGATAAGTGAAACAGGTTCAGGGTTCATATCCGGATTGTATATAGCAGTCAGTACATCGCCGTAGGAAGTAAATTCTACAACTTTATTAAGCGAACCGTTTGAAATATAAAACAGACCGTTGCGCATATAAATATAAGTATCAGATGGGAAGGCTTCTCCGTCATGATAAACAAGATCCAGTTCATCTTCCATTTTTCCCAGGCCGAGTGAAAAAAGCTCTGTTTTTTCAAGAGTGATTTTATCGGGTCTGCATGAAAATACTGACAGGATGATCAGTAAAAAAATCAGCGGTCTTTTCATCGCACAATATTAGCGTGCAATATACTGCCTGTCAATCTGCACCGGTTTTTAATTTATTCTGTCTTGATTTTTTGATTTGTTAAGGTTTATTGTACATTAATCGGTTTATGAGTATATTTTTGATTTGGGGGTGATGATGTCTTTCGGTGAGAAGTTCTTAACGCTGCTGCTTGGTTCCAAACATGACAGAGACCTTAAAAATCTTGTTCCTCTGCTTCATGAAATCAACAGCCGTGAAAACTGGGCTGTCGGACTGAGGAATGAAGAATTCATACAGCAGACTGAAAAATTCAGGGATGAAATAAAAAACGGAAAAACCCTTGATGATATACTTCCGGATGCATTTGCGCTGGCGCGGGAAGCGGCGAGAAGAACACTGGGCGAAAGACCTTTTGATGTTCAGCTTTTTGGCGGCATAGTACTGCATCAGGGCAAGATTATGGAAATGAAAACCGGTGAAGGCAAAACCCTTTCCAGTGTTGCTGCTGCATATCTGAATTCGCTGAACGGCCAGGGCGTGCATATTGTGACAGTCAATGATTATCTTGCAGAAAGAGATGCAGACTGGATGCGTCCTGTTTATGACCTTCTTGGAATTTCTGTCGGAATGATTCTTTCCCAAATGGACCCGTCTGCAAGAAAAATTGAGTATTCAAAAGATATCACATACGGTACGAACAACGAACTAGGTTTTGATTATCTGCGCGATAATATGAAACATAATGATAAAGAAGGTGTTCAGAGAAAACATCATTACTGCATTATTGACGAAATCGACAGTATCCTGATTGATGAAGCAAGGACTCCTCTTATAATTTCCGGGGCCGCAGAAGATGATACCTCAAAATTTATTGCTGTAAACCGTATTATAAGAAACCTTAAGGAATGTGAAAAGGACCCTGCAACAGGTGATTATCCCGAAGACCCTTCGGGCGATTACAAGCTTGATGAAAAATCAAAAAGGGTAACATTTACTGATGAAGGGATAAATAACACCGAGAAACTGCTTCTGGGAAACAGTGTTATAAGCGGAAGTCTGTTTGATGCCGGAAATTTTGAATATATCCATTATGCAACCCAGGCGCTTAAAGCCCACAAGATGTTTCACAGGGATGTTGATTACGTTGTGCAGGAAGGCAAAGTGGAAATTGTAGACGAATTTACCGGGCGCATACTGCATGGGAGAAGGTATTCCGAAGGTCTGCATCAGGCAATAGAAGCAAAGGAAAATATCCAGATAGCCAGAAGAAACAGGACTCTTGCTACAATTACTTTTCAGAATTATTTCAGGATGTATGAAAAGATCTCGGGTATGACAGGTACAGCGGATACGGAGGCAAGGGAATTTGCTAAAATTTATGATCTGGAAGTGGTAGTTATTCCCACAAACAGACCTGTAATGAGACTGGACAATGATGATGTAATATACTTCAATGAAGAGTTCAAATACCAGGCAATCTGCGATGAGATAGAAAGACTCAAGAACAAGGGACAGCCGGTTCTTGTAGGTACAGTATCCATTGAAAAATCGGAACTCCTTTCAAGTCTTCTTTCAAAAAGAAGGATACAGCACGAAGTTCTTAATGCAAAAAACCATGCCCGCGAAGCATTGATTGTAGCTGAGGCGGGAGCCAGAGGATCTGTAACAATTGCAACAAATATGGCCGGCCGCGGAACAGACATCAAACTCGGCGGCAATCCGGAATTCAGGGCCAGAAGAAAGGCCGGAACCGAAGCTTCTGCCGAAGACTACAGGAAAATCTCTGAACAGGAATATCAAACATGGCTGAATGATTACGGTGAAGTCAAGGATCTTGGGGGACTTTATATCCTTGGCACGGAACGTCATGAATCAAGGCGTATTGACAACCAGCTCCGCGGAAGGTCCGGGAGGCAGGGGGATCCGGGCGAGTCGCGTTTTTTCCTGAGTCTTGATGACACATTAATGAGACTTTTTGCAAGGGACAATATCAAGGCGCTGATGGGAAGAATAGGAATGGCAGGCGGAGATCCGCTTATTCATCCCTGGGTCAACAAGGCAATTGAAAAAGCCCAGACCAGAGTCGAAGAACGGAATTTTGAAATAAGAAAACATCTTCTGGATTATGACAATGTTCTTAATGAGCAGAGATCATTTATATATGAACAGCGTAATGCAATTCTTGATGATGAGAATAATCTTGAAAACCGTGTTTATTCCATAATAGATGAAATATGCGATGATACAGCAGAAGCCTATTTCAAGTCTTCTGAAAATGACCAGATAAGATACAATGCCTTATCGGATGAATTGAAGCATAATTTTTACTATGAACTTACTTACTCCCCGGACCAGTTGAAAAGCATGAATGCTGCAGAACTGTCTGAAAAAATAAAAGCCGATCTTCACAATGATATAAATGAAAAGATGGAACTTGTCGGAAAGAACACTTGCAATATGTTTATAAAATTTGAAAATCA
>CAZKOK010000396.1:0-4383 GCA_964554355.1 uncultured Spirochaetia bacterium
ACCGACCTTGTGGAAATAAATCCGGGAAGTTCAAACGGGATTGCCTTTAAAGGAATTGCCGATGCAGGAGATCTTCACCTTGAATCGCTGCTGCGTCTGGACAATGTGAGCCGACACTCAAAAACCTGGATAGGAAGAAGGGAATATATTGATATTTCACTTCCTGATACCGGATATGCCCGGCGCAGATATTATCATCTGCCTGACACTTCTATTGATCCCGGTTCTGCAGAACTGTATAAAACAGCCCAGTCAGGGTCCTTTGTTATCGACGGTAAAACCTGCCGCAGACTGACAGAGAATGTTGATTATACAATTGATTATCAGTCCGGGTGGATTTTTCTTGAACAGACCCTTGAAAACTCAGATGATCTTTTTGTTTTTTATACCAAAAATGAAATTTCAGTCGGAAATATTTCTCTCGGAGACAATGGATATATTAATACATCCGGCGTCCGGACAAATTTCAATATTAATGCTTATCCGGAACAGTTTGCCGAAAGCGGCGGGGTTTTCTATCTGTATCTGCAGAAAAGCGACTCAGAAAGCTACTGGCAGCTTTCCAACGGATATTATCTTCCGGGCGTCAGCAACAGCAACAGTCCGGAAGGTCTTGGAATATCCCTGCGCAATATAAGTACAAATGCCGTGAATACAAATTATTCATTAATCATTGAAAACAACATTATCTTCAGCCGGCACGGCGTAATTTTCTTCTATGATGAAGATGCGTACGGATTAAACCCAAGACCCTTTCCAGGCGAATTTCCGTTCACCTGGCCGGTTACTCCTGGTAATCCTTTTTATCCCGCTAATCCTGTTTACGGCGGACTGGGCAGCAGAAATCCCTACGGCGAGTTTCATTATCTGGATATTTCCTATACGCTGGAAACCGAGGAATATTTCCTCAGCTACTCCGTCCTGCCCGACAGCGTCATTGTAACTGTCGACGGCAAAAAACTTTCCAGTTCCCAGTTTGTTTTTGATTCATTTGACGGGTCGCTGACAATAAACAAGGGAGTCGCATCAGAATCAAGCATTATCAATATTTCCTGGTCCGAAGGGAACAGCGGGATAGAATCAGCCAGAATATTTTCCGCTTCTTCATTCACTGTTCCGCTCAGGGATTCAACTCTCAAATTTACAGTAAAAGCAGACCTTCCCGTTCCGCGTGAATTCAGTCCCAGAATTTCCGAACATCATGAAGCCGAAGCCGCCTTTGATGTAAACTACAGCTGGAATAACGGCGAAGAAGATGAACCCGAATGGATGAATCTCTCTGCAGAAGCGGCCGCGTTTCTGAAAACGGCCGGTATCAGCGGACGTACAATCATTAATGGAATGGATGAAAATAATGATATTGAGCTGGGACTTGATGTATCAGGATGGATGACAGCCAGTCTTTCAACTTATCTGCCTCTTCCTGCCGCAGCTTCCCTGACTCTCCAGGACAGGGGTGACCTTCTTTTCAGGAATTACTACAGCTCGGATATTTTTACCCCCGATCAGCTGATGCCTGCTGATACTCCGCTCCCTTCCGAAGCCATTTTTGATTATACAGTTAAAAGCGGGCCCTATAATACTTCAGACGGTTCGGGACTAGGATCGAACCAGTCGCTTGTAATTGATTATCTGTTTGCTGATCTCTCGGACTATCCGTTTGTTTCGGTCGCCAAGGACATAAGCGGAATAGATTTCAGTTCAGTTTCGCGGTTTGAAATTACACTCAGGCACCAGGACCTGTCCGGAGTATACCCATATGTCTATATTGAAATTCTTGATTCCTATCAGGAGGACCTTGATGATGATGACAGTCTTGACGGTGAATCCTCTGTCGACAGTCAGGGATTTGCAATTCAGCCGCTTGGAGGCAACTGGACGCGGATAGGCACATCACCCAATGGCCAGCCGAACGGCAGAATTGATTCGGAAGACCTTAATGGAAACGGAATACTGGACTATCCCAGAGTATGGAACGGATCAGGGTGGGACCCCGCTGATGAAACCGGGCAGATTATTTCTGATGGAACACAGGATTGGGTGTATCGGCTCAATGGCCCGGAAGATGCATGGACGACTGTATCCTTTGATATTGACGATCTTAAATCAGCCAATCCTGAATTATGGAAGAATGCAAGTGTATTAAGAATAACAATTGCCGGCATTCCGGGTCCTCTTGCAGGTGATTCAGCAGGCAGGCTGATGATAAACTCAATCAGATTCAAGGGTCTCCAGGTGGAAAACAGTTCAACTCTGGACACAGAAGTCTATATGACTGACGATTATCTGGAAACCTCATCCACACTTGAATCTTCTTTTCCGGATATCTATTCAGAACTTTACGGGAATGAAACTGTAAGAGACCGGGAAGGTCACTTGGAAAAAGTTCTTCATATAGGGCTGCTTGAGAACATGACTGCTCCGGACAGCATTTCTGTCAGCGCACCTGTATATCCGCATACGGATTTTAATATGTATAATGCTCTTTCCTTTTTCATTTACAAACCTGCTTCCGTTACCCTGCCCTCCGACTCATCTGTTTTCTGCATTATCGAAGACAGTTATAGCGGTGATTCAAGGGTCGATATACCTGCGGACCTGATTGCTTCCGGATGGAACCTGATAGAAATTCCTTTTAACGGAAATGTAATTGTAAATAATTCAGAAACTTCAGTCTCGATTAATCATGTCCCGCTGCAGTCAGTCTATAATCTGCAAATCGGACTGCAGGCCGGAGTCTCTGCCGTAGTTTCAGAGTCCTGGTTCATACTTGACGAGATCCATCTTAAGGGGCTGAACCCCTCAGCCGGATACAGCGCAAAGGCAAATTTCAATTCATATTATGAATATCCTCTTTACCTGAACGGTTCATTCAATTTTATGGACAGGATAAGGACCTGGGCTGAAGTAAAACACAACGGAATAATTACTGAAAATTACCGCGAACCTGTATCAATCAGTTTTAACAGCGGGATGACCAGCCGGTTTGCAGAATTGATTCCTTTTGGAATAGAAGCTGGATTGAGCAGCGAAAGTCAGCCCGATATTCATTACAGCAAAACAGATTTATCCTTTAAGCAGAATATCGGATTTAAGGCTGAAGAAGGCGGAAATCTTCCTGAAATCAATATCGAATACCATGGAATAAACTCAGACACAAGTCTTTTGGAAAAAGACCTCGGGCAGCACTCTCTCAGTTTCACAGGCAAGGGTAAAATTGACACTTTGTTCAATTATGATTACCAGTATCTGCGCGCCTGGCAGAAAAACCCCGGGGCAGATGCCACCAGCGCATCCGGAACCCATAAACTCAACCTGTCATTCAGAACTGATTTTCTGTATACAAAAATCTATTTTATGAATAACAGCGAAAACTCGTCAGCTTTGCTTGTTCTTGGTGATCCCTGGACCGGATGGGGATACGCATGGCGGTCAATGTTCCTCGGTCCCGGCTGGCTTGAAGAAGACAGTATTTATCAGAAAAAAAACGACCAGCTTCAGTTCGATCTGAATATACCTGCCGATAAGACAGTCGGCTTTGAAAATTATATTTACTATAATTTTCTGGAGAACCGAAAAGACGATACCTATAAAAATGCAAACATTAATGAAACCATAAGAATAGGTGTCCCTTTCAGTTTTTTTGACGGCTCCTTTCTTTTCCGGCCTTCATGGGAAAGAAATTCAAACGGCCAGTATTCCAAGTCTTTATGGCAAAGGACAGAAGGTGAAATGTTTGGGGAAGTAATCGGCGGATTCTGGTATAATCCATTTCCGCGCGGAGACATCTTCAGCCCTCCCGCTCTCGCAGCCGAATCGGTTTTTTCAGCTGCTCCGGACCTGACCGGCATTTCCATAAAAGACCTGTTTATATTCAGTTTCATATTCAATAAACCCGAATGGTATATTCCTTCATCTTTCCAGATACAGCTTTCCCAGGATGCTTCTTACAATGGTTATTCATATTCTGCACTGCGTTCAGTCGCCGCCACGCTAAGCAAAACTCTTAATAATGTAAAAAGTGCGGATGACATGACCACTATATCATTCAGGCTGAATGGAAAATATGAGCAGAACCTTGGTCTTCTTGATGATACATTCAGTATTGACGGAAATTTTGATTTCCAGAGACGCTACAATGATTTTGTAACAAATATTATATATTCCGGTAAATACCTTGGCACTTTTCACAATCCCGATCTCCCTGTCGATCCCAGAATTTCTTCTTCAACGAATTTCAAACCTTCAGCAGACTACTACTGTATAAAATCTGAAATTAATAACCGCCTTGTCTTCGGCATTGACTGGAAACAGCATTCCAAAAAACTTGATCCCGCCAATCTGCCGCCGAGCCGAGACGCTGGCTCGCAATACACGCTGGAT
>CAZKOK010000397.1:0-4364 GCA_964554355.1 uncultured Spirochaetia bacterium
AGAAACTGCATAAATCACGCTCCTGCTTCAAAAACACAAGCTTTGGGGTATTTATTACTATTTTCTTTTATCGATAATTTTTCGTTCAGCGGCAGCAAGGATTTCTTTTCTAAGTCTTATGGAAACAGGTGTAATTTCAAGCATTTCATCCCCGGCAATGAACTGGATAGCTTTTTCAAGGGTAACCGGCATTACCGGCGATAGAGTAATTGCTTCGTCTTTGCCTGCAGCCCGCATATTTGAAAGCTTTTTTTCTTTGCATGGATTGACATTCAAATCATTTTCCCTGTTGTGCTCACCAATTATCATACCTTCATATACCTTGTCGCCCGGGACAGTGAATAAGGAACCCCTGGGCTCAAGATTGAACAGGGCATAAGGAACCGCACTGCCGCTTCTGTCGGCAACAAGACTTCCTGTAAACCTGGAAGCGAAATCACCCCTGTATTTTTCATAACCTGTAAGATAGGAATTCATTATACCGGTGCCTTTGGTATCTGTAAGAAATTCATCTCTGTAGCCGATTAATGCCCGGCTAGGTATGCTGAATTCAATTCTGACCCTGCCGCTTTCATGATTCGCAAGATTCAGAAGCCTGCCCTTCCGCCTCGACAGTTTTTCAGTAACAATGCCAGTAAAAGACTCTTCACAATCAATGAAAAGATGTTCAACAGGCTCCTGCTTCTGACCATCAATATTCCTGAAAATAACTTCAGGTCTTCCTACGCAGAATTCATAACCCTCCCTGCGCATTGTCTCGATCAGAATCGCCATCTGGAATTCTCCCCTGCCCTTGACAATAAAATCATTGCCCTTGTCTTCAACCTGAATTGATACATTTAAAAGCATTTCCTTGTAAAGCCTTTCCTTTATTTTACTTGACTGAACAAATTTCCCCTCCTTTCCAGAAAGAGGAGAATTATTTGTGGTAAAGCGCATTGAAACAGTCGGCTCATCAACACAAATTCTCGGAAGGGCTTTCGGATTGTCCCTGTTACAGATAGTGTCTCCAATATGCACATCATCGATCCCGGCAAGAACAACGATATCACCTGCATCGGCCTTATTTACAGTATCAAGCCTCGGACCCGAATAAGCCTGAAGTTTTGAAACCTTAAGTGGATTTAACAGACCTTTGGCGCCGATACGGACAAGTGAATCATTTGAGGAAACACAGCCGTTGATTATTTTCCCGATCGCCAGCCGGCCGAGATAATCCGAATATGATAAATCAGAAACAAGCATCTGGAACGGCTCATCAGAATCAAAAACCGGAGCAGGAACCTCATTTATTATTGTATCAAGGAGAATATGGAGATCCGAACTGTCCTCTTCCAGTGCCATTTTTGCAATACCTGCCCTGCCGTCAGCAAAAAGAAGTGGAAAATCAAGCTGATCTTCCCTGGCATCAAGATCAATAAGCAGCGAATGAATTGCATCCAGGACGGCCATTGGTCTTGCGTCTTTCCTGTCGATCTTATTAATTACAACAATAAGATGGAGTCCCGCCTGCAGGGCTTTATTCAGAACAAATCTTGTCTGGGGAAGAGGTCCTTCGGAAGCATCAACCAGCAGAATTGCTCCGTCAGCCATGGAAAGAGCCCTTTCTACTTCACCTCCGAAATCGGCATGCCCTGGAGTATCTATTATATTGATTTTTGTATTCTTCCAGAAAACGGAACAGTTCTTTGCGGCTATGGTTATGCCCCTCTCCCGTTCCAGATCCATACTGTCCATCAGCCTTTCACCTGCATCCTGACCATTGCGGAAAACCCCGCTCTGCCTGAACATTGAATCGACCAGAGTAGTTTTACCATGGTCAACATGAGCGATTATTGCAACATTCCTGATCCCGGGGTTTCTTTTTTTATCGGACAAATCACACTCTCCTGTATTTATGAGAAATACTTCCTGTTTCTGTTAATTTAAAATATGAAAGAAATCACAGGGATTTCAATTAATGTCTCTTTCAAATTGTTTCTGGATTTTATCAGCCAGCTCCAGATTATCAATAATGTCTTTATCATCACTGCTCAAGAAATCAGCCTTATCAATATCTGAAATATAGGGATAGAAATCGGTAATATACAGTTTTTCTATAATGATTCCTGCATTGGAAAGGTCCGGATTGCTGCCGGCCCTTCCGTCAAATTCTTCTGAATTGCTGAAGAATTTCGCGGGAGAATCAGAAGAACCTGCTATTGATTTCAATTCGCTTAATGCTGCATCAATAATAAATTTCTCTGAATTTTCTTGTCTGATAATATCATTCAGATACGCTTCAGGGTCTGTAACCCGCCACAGAATGCTGAAACTGATATTAAACCTGCTGCTTCCGATATCAACAAGACCGTATGGGGATTCAAGCAGCATAACCGACTTCGGAATACGGGCGACCTGATCTCCCGGAGGAATAAAATGAAGACCGGGTTCATCACTTATTTTCCTAATTTCATTTTCATTTACAAAAGCCGCCCAGGAACCGTCATACTGGGTAAAACTGTACTGAACAAGTGCAATATAGATAATGGCAATAACCGCTATGAATACAGCAAGTGTAATTCGGAAAATTCTCCTTTTTAAAACCCTGTCTATTCCCATGGGAAACCCTCTTCTTCAATTCTTTTTAAAGCCCTTTCATTAAGAGAATTATTTGAAAAAGAATAAATATAATTTTCCTTGAGTTCATTAATCCTCGAAGTAAGAGAATTATTAACCATATTGCGGTATAAACTGCCCAGAGAATTATTTGAAAAGTCAGAAAATGACCTGATATCTTCAACAATGATATCTTCAATTTGAATACCAAGGCTTGAAATAAACTGATTATTATCTGACATTTCAGATAATGAGGCCTTGAAACTTTCATCAGTAATCCCGGGCGAATTAATCAGAATATCAAGACAAATCTGTTTTACAGCAGAATACAAAACAAGATCAGGCCGTTCAGAAAAAGAAAAAGTATACCAGCTTACCGGATCAGAAATTGTGTAATCTATACGGAATTCAGTAAATGATGCCCCATTGTCTGAATTAATAACAGGAACAGCCCATTCCTGACTGACAGGAAAACTGATTGAATAGACAAGTCCTGTATTAATAATTGAGGCACGATCAATACCGAAAGGAAGCTTCATGTGCACACCGCTCTGCTTAACAGACTGTAATTCACCAAACCTGTAGATCAGGGCAGTCTGATTTTCTCCAACAGAAAAGAACATAGAAGTTCCAAGCGGAAATAAAATTAAAAATAAAAGTACAAGTCCCAGAATCATTCCAAGCCAGGACCTTTTATTATCCGATTTAGCCATTAAAGCCATCTGACCCCTCTGAAAAAATATATAGGATATTATGATTATAAATAAAGTTATGCAATAGCAATAATAATAGATAAGTCAATCGGGAAAAGTTTTTTTTTCAAGCTCTGCAAGAATTTTATAAGCCTCGTCAGCATTTTTACCGCAATAAGCAGGATCCGGCATAAAATATCTACAGACATCCGGATAATTATCCATATTCCAGATAGTGCATTTTAAAGTGGCATGATCCAGATTACAGCACACAACATCGGCCGGTTTACCTTCAGGATATCCTGGAATACAGCTGCTGATGGAAATGACCACACAACACGCTGCGCAGCCGGACCTGCAATCCATATAAACCCCCAAAAAGAAACAAGAAGAAATAACAGTATATTAATATTACAGTTTTATGATAAAATATGACATGGAAATAAGGCATAATTTAAAAAAAATACTATATATATATATTTTCCTGGTTATATTCTCCTGTGTAACTGAAAATACTGCAGATGAAAATGCAACTGAGGATAATACGGCAAGCCATTCCGGTAATATTGAATCCGATGATCATACAATGGATCTGACGGGGAATGATATTGATGATGTTGATAAAAACAATAATTCTTCGGGGACGGAGGAAATAAATCAGGAATCGGAAATTGAACAAGAAGATCCTTCTTTTCCAATCTATCAGAATGCTATGGGCATGGTTTATGACGGAATATATGAAGAGGCTGTTGACCTGCTTAAGGAATATCTTGAATACCATCCTGATTCAGTTGATGCAATGAACTCAATAGGATACTCATATTACAGGAGCGGAGACAATGCGAAAGCTGAAACATGGTATAAACATTCAATTGAAACCAATAATCAAAAACCTGATCCATATAAATATCTGGGGAAAATATATACCAATACACATAAATATCAGTCTGCAATTGATATGTATTCATCGTTGATTGAGATTGACAAGGAAAATCCTGAAGGATATTTTGGTCTCGGTCTGGTATATAACAAGGTGAATATGTATGAGGATTCCATGAATTTCATGGACACCGC
>CAZKOK010000398.1:0-4363 GCA_964554355.1 uncultured Spirochaetia bacterium
GTCCTGTATTCCTGTGGATATGTATTTCAATACATATCGTGTAGATATTTCAGTTTTTCTTTCTTTCAGAAGGTATTTTACCAGCTTTGCAATTTGCGGCACAAACCAGACAAGAAGAAGAGTATTGGCTACGTTAAACAGAGTGTGGAAAAGCGATAAATGTGCTTTTATAGTTGTATCATCAACAGTACTGAATACATCGCCGGGCAGAATTGCATTGACCATATTCAGGAACGGTTTGAACAGGAACATCATCCAGACAACACCGAATATATTGAACAATGAATGGGCCATCGCTGCACGCTTTGAATTCCTGTTTGCGCTGAGTGAGGCAAGGAATGCTGTAATTGTTGTTCCTATATTTTCACCTAATATTATTGCTGCGGCAGTGTAAAAACCGAAAATCCCGTTACCGGCAAGTGTAATTGTAACTGCCATCGCTGCAGATGAAGACTGGACTACAAAAGTAACCAGTGTTCCCAGAAGAACAAAAAGCAGGAAATGTCCTATTGTCGTGCCCTGAAGGACTGCCTGCATTGACGGATTCCCCATAAGGAAACCGGAAACAACCTCTCTTGACGGCACGTTGTCCTTGAGGAATTCAAGACCGATAAACAAAACGGCAAAACCGATAAGGATTTCCCCGATTTCAGGCTTTTTAAACTTTTTAACAAGCAGCATCGGCATTCCGATTGCTATCAGCGGGAGCGCAATAATCACAATGGAAAATTTTCCTACAATCGTAACAATCCATGCGGTTACGGTTGTTCCGATATTAGCTCCCATAATAACGCCTATTGCCTGGACCAGATTAAGCAAGCCGGCATTAACAAAACTTACAACCATTACGGTGGTAGCGGAAGATGACTGTACAAGTGCGGTTATCAGGATTCCTGTGAATACGCCGGCAAACCTGTTACTGGTCATATGATTAAGGATACTGTGCAGCTTTTCTCCTGCGGCACGCTGTATCCCGGAACTCATGATTTTCATTCCATATAGGAAAAGTCCGAGACTTCCGAGGATTTCCAGTATTTGCCAGAAGATTTTCATAGATACTCCTGTTAGAAAAATGTCAGGTTTCAATTAGTTGTTTTCTGTTTATCAGTATTGAAAAAAAAAGTAAAGAACATAATATTAGGATTGTGCTAGAAAAGATTTCTATTCATCCTGAAACGGATGCACTTTGTTAAGTACTTCCCTTATAACAGCATTTTCCGGAGAAAGCAGGCCAGGATCTTCCTTGAGTATCTTTGAGCAGAGATCCCTGTTTTTTAAAAGAAGGTCCAGATCTGTTACGGGATCTGCAATTTTGAATGGAATATAGCCTGACTGCCTTGCTCCCAGAAGTTCTCCAGGGCCCCTGATTTTAAGGTCTTCCTCGGCAATTCTGAAACCGTCAGTGGTATCTTTCATTATTTTCAGGCGGGCTTTGCCGTCTTCAGTAAGATTTTCCGAATAAACCAGAAATGCATAAGACTGAATATCGGAACGTCCGACGCGGCCCCTCAGCTGATGAAGCGCGGACAGTCCGAATCTCTCGGCGTGTTCAATTATCATGCATGTGGCATTTGCCACATCGACGCCGACTTCCACAACGCTTGTCGCAACAAGGATCTGAATTTCATTGTTTTTAAATGCAGTCATGGCCCTGTTTTTTTCTTCTTCCTTAAGCCTTCCATGAACCAGGGCACATTTGTATTGCGGATAGCGTTCCGATAATTCATCTGCCATGGACTGGGCAGCCTTCAGGTCAAGTGATTCGGATTCCTGCAGAAGCGGATAAACAAAATAGGCCTGGTGTCCTTGTTTAAGTTCATTCTGTACAAAATCATATACTTTCTGTTCATTTCCGTGACGGGCAAGATGTGTTATTACCGGCAGACGCCCGGGAGGCATGGTTTTTATTGTGGAGATATCCATATCGCCGAAAGCCGTAAGGGCGAGGGTCCTTGGAATCGGGGTTGCCGTCATTAAAAGAATATCAGGATCATTGCCTTTGCTGTAAAGCTGTTCCCTCTGGTTTACACCGAAGCGCTGCTGCTCGTCAATGATAATCAGCCGTAGGTCCGAATATTCCATATCTTCCGAAAAAAGCGAATGAGTGCCCACAACCAGATCTATTTCGCCTGAAGAGAGGGCATGAAGCAGGTTCTTTTTCTGGTCCTTCGCTATCCCGCCGGAAATATAGGCTGCATTGACTCCCAATGGAGAGAGAAGGGCTGCCGCTGTGGCTGCGTGCTGCTGCGCCAGCAGTTCTGTAGGGGCCATCAGCGCGGTCTGCCATTTTTTTTCTTTGGCCAGTGCAGCGACAAGAAGTGCGACAAGTGTTTTTCCTGCTCCGACATCTCCCTGCAGCAGACGGTTCATTCCCCCGCCCAGATCGGCTTTTATTTCTTCAATAACCTGAAGCTGGTCGTTTGTAAGGCTGAAAGGGAGTGAATCAACGGCTTTTAAATAATAACTGCCGCTGAACTCCCGAATGCTTCTGTGTTTCTGTCCCGATTTTCTTTTTAATGTCCTTCCGGTCATTATAATCTGAAAATAAAACAACTCTTCAAATTTCAATGCCCATGCGGCTTTTTCGGCTTTTTCGATTGAATCCGGGAAATGAATCCGGGTCAGGGCTTCTTTTTTGTCAGGCAGACCATATTCCTTTAAAATATATGCAGGAATTTCATTATCAATAAAACGGACGTATTCATGAACGGCATGTCCCATTGCTGTACGCATATGGCCCTGGGTAAGTTTTCCTGTTAATGGATAAACCGGAAGGATTTTCCCGAAACTCCTGGGATTATCGGAATATTCTTCAAATTCAAAATTCGAACTTTGTATTTCGGAATATCTGTGCTGAAAACTGCCCGATATGAAAATTTCAGCTCCCCGGACCAGTTTGTTTTCCAGGTAATTTCTCCCGAAACAGACAATTGCGGCTTCGGCGCTTTTATCCTGCAAATAGACTTTTAATACCCGTTTTCCTTTGAATTGAATATAATCGCGGGCAATTACTTCTGCAACAGTGTTCACTTCAGATTTGCTGAAATCCCTGAAAGGAACTGTTACGGTCCTGTCAATGTATTTTCTTGGATAGCATTCAAGGAATTCCCATACCTGCTTTATTCCCGCTTTCGCAAGCGCAGAGGCTGCGACAGAACCAATTCCCCTGAGTTTTGTTACGGATGTTCTGCATTCCTTTAAAAACATCTTAAATCAATACAGATCTTAAAAACCTGAGTAGAAAATATCCGCCGACAAGAAGAAGAGCAAAAATTGAGGTGCAGATCACCATACTTGTTCTGTACTGGACAATTTTCCTTTTGAAAAGTCTGATATTTATCCAGGCCATTACCGGATGAAGAATATTGTCAATCGTAATTACGAATTTACTGGCTGTATTGGCTCTTGCAAGCAGCACGATTATTTTAACAACAAACAGAATAAGAAGCAGAATAAGAATAAATGAGATAATGTTCCATATACCGCTTATTACCGCATATGCAATAACACCGAAGGTAATAGTACCAAATGCCACAATATACATAAGTATGAATGAAATCAGCTGAAGCACGAGTATTGCAATTACCGGAGAAAAATCAATATTTTTTATATGAAGAAATTTTATTTTTCTGAAAATCCTGAGATATGGTTCGGTTATTTTATACAAAAATGAATATTCTCTGGACCCGTGAACCCCTGCGGCGCTGAACCAGGAGAGAAGGATCCTGATAACCAGAACAAGAATATAAGCCAGGACCACGCCTGAAATTATTTTTAAAACCAGCATAATAATCTCCTTGTCATTTCTTTATTACTCTTTCCATACTTCAAGGACCTTGGGAAAGTCGTCAATTTTCCTTATCGCTGTCTTTGAAGGAGAAACCGTAAGCTGGGCAGAAGCTTTTACGACTGTCTCTTCCCCATTGTCTTCCAGATGCAGGAATACCGGGCAGCTGCCCTGATTATCCAGAAGAATGGCGCGAAGTTCGGAAAGATCCTCCTCCTGATTTATGGAAGAATCAAGACGGATATGTATTTCGGCTATTGCGTTTTCCTTTATTGTTTCGGGGTCAAGAATTTCTTCCACAATCAGCTGGGGTTCGCCTCTGGAAGTATCAATCTTTCCCTTTACCGCCTGAACCGAATCCACAGTGATTTTATCCCTGTGCTGTTCCCAGATATCGGAAAAGAATGTCATTTCAAGACTTCCGTTAAAATCTTCTATGCTTGAGAAAGCCATCGGGCGCCCTTTTTTCGTTATTATCTGCTTGATGGATTTAATCAGGCCGAGTACAATATATGATTTTTCACCTGATGCCCTGTCGGGCCGTGAAAGATCCAGATTCACTGCTTTTTCCCATAT
>CAZKOK010000399.1:0-3735 GCA_964554355.1 uncultured Spirochaetia bacterium
CCGTGATCATGCAATTCAACTCCAAAACAGCCGTAGGCCGGTTCTTCTCGGAGAAATGACTACCTGAAAATTCATATATCAATTCGTAATCTTCGGCGCCGGCAGGGTCCGAGAACTGGCCTAGATAATTGAATCGAATCTCCGGTACGGCGGCCGGCGGATTGAATCCCTTCAGCAGATAGCGGACCACACCATACCCGAGTCCCTGATCCGGAACCATTCTCAGCAGTTCTTTTATATACTTAATAATGACAGCCGGATCATTTGTACGGGGATGAATTTTTAGCGGATAGATGGATGTGAACCACCCCATTGTTCCGGAAATATCCACCCCGGCCAGGTTGCGTCCATGCCCCTCCAGTTCCAGTTCGAGCATACCATCTTTCGTATACTTATGAAAACAGAAATACAATGCCGCCAGGAGAATATCCATCGTTTCGGTGTTAAAGGCTTTGTTACAGTTTTTTAAAAGCTCCTCTGTATATTTCCTCCCGAGACTGCCATCCAGGCGGCTATGTCGGCACCCGGTATTGCAACCGGTTTCAAAATCCCGCGGTAATCTGAACTTTTCAGCGTCATTTTCAGTCCAGTAGCGCATAATCTGCCTATCTGCCTGTATCTGCCCGGCGTAGGCGGTAAGTGCGCCGTACCAGTCTGCAAGAGAGGCCGTTTTCGGGGACAGTGCGCAGGCAGAGCCCGAAGATACATACGATTTATAAAGGGCAAACAATTGATCGATGAATATACGCCAGGACACTCCGTCAACAATAAAATGATGCATCGTTATATATAAAAAATATTCGCTACCCCTTCGTATGGCTGTCGCTTTCAGCAGCAGTTCCTCTGTAATATCAAATTTGACTTCGAATTCAGAAAGTACATCCGATAATTTTTTTTGAACAGCCGCATCAACTTCTATAAATTCAATTTTGAAGGGTGCATCCAGATGCCGGTTGTTATAAAAAAAGTTGCCTGTAACAGGATTAAAATTCAGTCTTAATCCATCATGATGACGGATGAGTTCTTTAAAGGCTTTAAGCATGAATTCCATGCGGAATTCAATCTTCAATAGTAAAAGTACCGCTTGATTGTAATGCCCGGGTTCCACGAAGCTCTTTTCCAGGAACCAGCCCTGGATAGGACCGGGGGGTACCTCGCCTTCCAGGATTCCCTGCGCATAACACTCTTTATTCGCCCGGGAAAAATCAACAGCCCCCCTTAGCCGGGTGATTGTCTGATGCTTGATAATATCTGCGGCAGACAGGCTGATCCCATTTTCGTTCAATCCGGAGGAGGCTTGAATGGCTTTGATCGAATCACCTCCCAAAGCGTAAAATTCATCATTTATGCCTATATTGCTGACAGCAAGGATCTTCTGAAAAACTTCGGCAATTTTTTTCTCTTCAGCACTCTGCGGGGCTGCATAGACTTCTTTTTTTATTCCCGCAGGTTTCGGTAATTTGCTTTTGTCCACTTTTCCATTTGGTGTCAGGGGAATTTTTTCCACAATCATAATCTGTGCGGGGATCATATATACAGGCAGATTCAAAGCCAGATATTCTCTTAAAGCATCCTGATCTATGTCGGAATCAGTCACAATATAGCCATAGAGAACATCACCGGCTGAGCTGTCATTTGAAATATCCACGACAGCCTGACGTATGCCGCTATAACACTCTATTTGTCTCTCAATCTCGCTCAATTCAATTCTGAATCCTCTGATTTTAACCTGAACATCTCCCCTGCCCTGGTAGACAAGCAATCCGGATGCATTAAAACGCGCGAAATCGCCGGTTTTATACATTTTAAGTTCCGGTTCAAAGGGATTTTTAATAAAGCTTGCCTGGGTGATTTCCGGTTTGTTAATGTAACCTTCTGCCACACCTGCACCGGAAATATATATTTCACCAACGAGGCCTGGGGGAACTGGCATCAAATATTTATCAAGCAAGTAGATCTTTGTATTATCCGCCGGGATACCAATGGGCACAGACAACTCAAGATCCGTGGCAGGATCATATTTATGAATCATACAACCGACTACGGTCTCTGTCGGGCCATATTCATTATATATATCAACTTTGCCTGCAAAGCCGGTATGAATTTCCATTGCAAGTGATGTTTTTAAATCTTCGCCACCAATAATCAAACGTTTTACACCGAATTTACTGTTGTCCATTCCCTTAAGCAAAGCCAGATGCGACGGTGTCAATTTGATGATTGTACAGCGCCCCTCGCGCATGATTCTATACAACACATATTCGACCTCGTTATCGGCATATACAGCCGCCTCAATACCTGCAATCAAAGGTGTAAAAATCGAAGTGATGGTTAAGTCAAAAGACAGGGAAGAATAAACAGCGAAAATATCGGAGTCATCTTTAATATACACTTTTTTCGCCCACAATATATAATTCAGCAACCCTTTGTGCTTGACCATGACTCCTTTTGGTTTTCCCGTTGAACCTGAAGTGTAGATAACATACACTAAATTATCCAGCACGGCTTTTTGCAGTGGATTTTCAGTGGAATAGGCCGTATAATGTGCGTTTTTGATATCAATGACCTCAATATTCGGAAAAAGAACGGAAGTGCCGCCGGTATCTGTAATCAACACAGGAGCTCCGGAATCTTCCAACATGTAGGCGACCCGCTCAGAAGGGTACATGGGGTCTATCGGGATAAAGGCAGCCCCGGTTTTTAAAACCCCGAGGATGGCAACAAACATTTCTGTGGTATGGCTCAGCATGATCCCGGCAAGGCTGCCGGCTCCTATTCCTTTTTCTGTCAGGAGACGGGAAAAGGAATTTGCTTTCTTATTTAATTCGGAAAATGTCAAACTTTCAGTTTCGAAGCTTACAGCTTTTTTCAGAGGAGTTTTTTTAACCTGCTCTTCAAAAAGCTGAACTACAGTCATATTTGAAGGAATTGCGCTTTCCCTCCGGTTAAATTGGGACAACATCCACTGCACGTCGCGTTCATGTGCCAAATGAACAGCCTTCAGCTTTACCTGAGGGTGAGCGCAGTAACTGTCGATAATGTTCTCCAGGCATTTATACAAATTCGAGATATTTTCTTCAGTATAAACATCCGCATTATAGTCTAAAGATATTTCAAATTCGTCGTTTTCTCCCCACTCTTTAATAATAAACTGGAGATGATAAAATTGAAATCCATTATAGCATTCCACGAATTGCAAATCCAGATCACCTGATTTCGAGGAAAAAGTCGTATTATAATAATTCATGGAAACGGAAAACAAACTGTTTAATCCTTTTCCCGCCAGATTTAAATCCTTGATCAGCAGATCATAAGGATACTTCTGGTGATGAAAATAAATTTTTATGTCCCTGGAAATCTCAGCCAGAAATTCCTTAAATGTGGATTCGGGATTGACGGTTATGCGTAAAGGCATTGTACTTGTGAACATTCCGAAAGTCTTTTTCTGCCTGCGGCCGATCCGGTTTATAACCGGGATACCCAGAATCAGTTGGGTATAGCCTGTGGTTCTGAAATAAAACACGCTATAAAGGGCCAGAAAAAAAATGATGGGAGCATACCCGGAGCTTTTTATTCCGATCGATTTCTCCTTTTGCAATTTAAAGGAAATTCGTTTTCCTTGAATACCCGCCTTTGGTTCATGATAGAGAAAATCCGGTAATTTTTTGAATTTATCCAACCAAAAATTTCTATCCTTCAAAAACGATTCCGTCGAGAGATAATTATCTTCCTTTT
>CAZKOK010000399.1:3745-4351 GCA_964554355.1 uncultured Spirochaetia bacterium
TTCCAGGTAATTCAGGTAGGAATGGATTTCAGAAACCTCCCAGGAATCGGTCTCATACAGCGCGGTATAAATAGAAAAAATCTCCCCGGAAGCCACTTCCGTGGACCACCCATCACTTATAATATGATGAAGCCTGGTGAACAGACCGGTTTCCGTATCGGAAATTTTTAAAATCGCGAAGTCATACAGAGCACAACCCTCAAGACTGAAGAGAACCCGGGCCTGTGCCCTCAGCCATTCCCCGAGCTTCACTTCAGGCTCTTTTTCGCCGCGGAAATCGAAGCGATCTATTATAAAAGGTTTATAATCTTCAACATATTGAACGGTAGTTCCATCCTGCTCATGGATTCTGATACGTATTCCGGGACAGTTTTCCACAAAAAGGTTAACCGCTTTATTTAATAAATCGAGGTTGACTCTGCCTTTGATCCTGACCATTCCTGCAATATTATTAATAGACGTACCGGAATAAAGTTTTTCAGTATACCAGACCCTTTTTTGAGGATGGGACAATCTATAAATTTCATTCTTTGGACAGGATAATTCAGATTTTATTGCCTGCATCATTATTTCCTCCTTTTTTTATTTTTGACACAGGAAAAAAAC
>CAZKOK010000400.1:0-4344 GCA_964554355.1 uncultured Spirochaetia bacterium
ATATGTCGGTTATGAAGAAGGCGGTATGCTTACGGAAAAAATAAGAAGAAGGCCTTACAGTGTAGTTCTGCTTGATGAAATAGAAAAAGCACATCCCGATGTATTCAATATTCTGCTGCAGGTTCTGGAAGAAGGCGAACTTCAGGACAGTTTCGGGCATAAAGTATCATTCAGAAATACAGTAGTCATTATGACATCAAATGCAGGTGCACGGGAAATATTCCGTGAGGCTTCTCTCGGATTTCATGATAAAACCGGTATTATGGATTACAATGAAATAAAGAATTCGGCATTGACTGAATTAAAAAGAATTTTCAGACCTGAATTTGTTAACAGGGTTGATGAAATAGTCGTATTCCACAGCTTAAGCGATGGACAGCTCAGTAATATTCTTGATATAATGATTTCCGAGATTTCACTCCGTCTGCTTGAGCTTAATATAATTATAAGTTTTACACAAAAAGCAAAGGATTTTATCATTAAAAAGGGATATGATGTAAAGTACGGGGCAAGGCCACTGAGAAGAGTTATTCAGAAAGATGTTGAGGATCCTTTATCACTGGAAATGCTTAAAGGCAGCTGTATCAGCGGTTCAAAGGTTTCAGTATCTGTAAAGAATGAGAATATATCATTCAGTATCAAAAGGCCGTCTGCACAGAATACTCAGAAAAGCAAAACTGAGGTAGAAGTGAAATAGCTTTCACATCATTCAGGAGCCATTGATGAAAAAGACGTTTTTTTTGCTTACTTTAATTTTATCTGTATCTGCAATATGTTTTTCGATAGAACCTGGAGATGATTATCAGTCAATTGCTCTTCCAAACCTTCAGGGAAAATACGTTCTTACTTCTGCCATTTTTAAAGGCAACTGGGTAATACTTGATTTTTTTGCAACAGACTGTGAACCTTGTAAAAAAGAACTGCCTGAAATTGAAGCCATGATAAAGGAACTCGGAGACGTAAAAGTAGACGGATACATTATCGCTACCGATCATGAAGGGAACCAGATTGTAAAACCATTTTTTGACAATTATAAAACCCAAATGACTGTCCTTGTAGACAGATATCAGAAAACTGCTGAACGATATGATGTTGAAAAGATACCTACACTGGTACTTATTAATCCGCAGGGGAAAATTGCATTTGTCCAGGAAGGTTATTCGGAAACTCTTGTGAGTGAACTTCTTGAAATAATCAGCAAATAACAGGTTATTGTCTGATGAAATGTCCCGCTTTTTTCATTTTTCTTATTATATTGCCCTGTCTTGTATTTTCTTCGGGCGGCTCAGAAACAAAAAGCGTAAGCATTTATTATACATCAAGCCTTAACGGAAATATTGACGGATGTAACTGTGCCTCTGTTCCGAAAGCAGGACTTGTCAAGCGCGGGTATTATCTTGGTAATCTGGACCTGTCCGGATCTCTTGTTGTTGAATCAGGTGACATATTTGATGTTTATTCCGATCCTCTTCTGCATTCATACATTCTGGACAGTTATAAACACCTCGGATATGATGTTATTGCAGTAGGCGACCAGGAATTTTCCGAGGGCATTCCCTTTCTTCTTGAAAATAAGGATGAATACCCCTTCCTTTCCAATAATCTGATGATTAATGGCATCTATTTTTCTGTTGGGCCTTTTCTGAAAACACTGAACGGAATCAATGCTGAAGTATTTTCGGTTATCGATCCTTCTGTTTTTTCCTTTTATCCTGAAGAAATAAAAAAAAGCATTTCTGTGGATGATCCTGTCAGCTTTATGTCGGGCAAACCGGACAGACAGAAAATTACAGTAGTAATATTTCATGGAAGAATTAATGATGCTGAAAATCTTGCGTCTGCCGTTGACGGTATTGATATAATTATTTTAGGGCATGAACAGCTTCTTCTCGAACCTGAAAAAAAACATAATACTTATATTGTCAGTCCCGGTGATAATGGAAATTATGTCGGCAGGCTTGAATTAGAAATATCTGCAAAAGGAATCAGCAAAATTGAAAACTCTTTCCGAAAGTTTTCATATAAAGATGATCCCGATGATGAAACAATAAGACAAATGATTATTGAGTATTATGAAAATCTGAAGGCAAAAGTAAAATCCTGATGAGTCGAACAGCTGCTTGTTTATTTCTTATTACTATTATTTCTTTTCCGGTCTTTTCGGATATTTTATTTTCTGCGGAATCATCCGATTTCGGCATTATTACGCAGAATGGAATATATAAAAGGTCTGTTACTGTAAGTAATTCATCAGATTATCCTGTAAACATTTCCATCAATCCTCTGTGTTCATGTCTGGAAATTGATAATTCGGAAATACTGCTTGGACCCGGGAAGCATCTTACTTTTAATATTCTGTTAAATACGGAACTGGAATTCGGCAAAATCAGCAAAAGAATAGAAATAAGGACTGATGATAAATCAGAGGCCAAAATAATATTTTTTGTTTATGCTGAAGTGAATATTGAGGAAAATGCGTCAAAAGTCAGTTCCATAACAGCGGGTCCTGAAAACAGTTCCAAACCTGATTTACTTCTGTTTTACAGCCAGAACTGTATAAGCTGTATTCAGCTTATTAAGGAAGAACTGGGACCATACATGTCAGGCTATAATATCAGGTCATATGATATAATTGACAATCTTGATCTGCTTACTGAAGAACTGGACAAACTCGGCGCAGTTCATATTGCTACTCCCGTACTAATTTATAGTAAAAATGTTCTGCAGGGAGAGGAATCATTTAAGAATAATTTAAAAAAAATACTTATTGACAAAAGGACAGTAACAGACGGATTTGAAAGTGATCCTGTTGCATTAAATCTGCTGACCTCAATTATCGGCGGACTGAGTGACGGCATAAATCCATGCGCATTTTCCACACTCGTTTTTCTTCTTTCTGCTCTTGCCTATATTGGTAAAAGGAAAAAAGAAGTACTTGTTACAGGCATTGTCTTTTCTTTTACCGTATTTACAACATATTTTTTTATAGGACTGGGGTTCTTCAGGGCACTGCTTATTCTCGACCGGTTTTTTGTAATTTCATGTATTATAAAATGGATACTTCTGATTGTACTTCTTGTATTTGCTGTTCTAAGTCTTATAGATTTTATTCTTATTCTGAAAGGAAAAACACAGAAGATCCTGCTTCAGCTGCCAAAATACATAAAAAAGAAAATACATGAATCAATACGTACAAAGATACGTTCTGCAGCTTTAATTTCAAGTACCGTTGTGCTTGGTTTTCTTGTTTCTGTATTTGAGCTTGGATGCACAGGCCAGATATATTTTCCGTATATAACATCTCTTGTCGGAACAAGCACCGATATAAAAAGTTTCTTTTATCTGTTAATTTATAATATCTGCTTTATTATTCCTTTAGCTGCCGTTTTTATTTTATCGTACAAGGGACTTTCCAATGAAAGGCTTTCAGACTATTTTAAAAATCATATTGCCATCGTTAAGCTTTCAATATTTATTTTCTTTCTTGTTCTTGCTGTTATAACTTTTATTTTTAATTATTCCTGTTTTATTTTCACAATATAAATAATATGCTATATTTTTTTCATTATGAATCTTGAAGCTTTTATACTCGGCTGCGGCGGCATGATGCCGCTGCCTGGAAGATTTCTGACATCAGTTCTATTAAGAAGAGAAGGGGAATTGTTCCTTTTTGACTGCGGTGAAGCAACCCAGATCAGCCTTAAAAAACTTAATCTTAAATGGAAAAAGATTTCACGTATTTTTATATCCCATATGCATGCCGATCATGTAACAGGCCTGCCGGGAATTTTAATGCTTTCATCCCAGGTCGACCGGGACCAGCCTTTATATATCTATGGACCTGCAAAGATCAGGGATTATGTAGAATCAAGTAAACAGATTCTGGAAATGTATATAAATTATGAAATTATTGTTGAAGAAATAAGCAGTGAAAAAACAGTCTTTGAAAATGATGAATACATGATAAAGTGCTTTCCCCTCCGGCATACAAGGCCATGTCTTGCTTACAGTTTTACCGAAAAGCCCAGGCCGGGTGAATTTTATCCTGATAACGCGAAAGCCCTGAACGTTCCTGTCGGTCCTTTCTGGTCAAGGCTTCAGTCCGGTGAATCTGTAACTCTTTACGACGGCACTGTAATTGTTCCTGATCAGGTTATGGGGAGTAAAAGAAAAGGCAGAAAATTTACATTTGCTACAGATACAACCTATTTTAAGGGAATTGATAAATTTGCAGCTGATTCTGACCTTTTTATATGCGAAGCAATGTTCAGAAATGATATGGAAGAAAGCGCAAAAGAAAAAAAACATCTTATGACCGGCCAGGCTGGAATGATAGCCAGAGAT
>CAZKOK010000401.1:0-3213 GCA_964554355.1 uncultured Spirochaetia bacterium
TAATCAAGCCCGTTCTCTTCCATAAATTTCTCGATTGCAGGCAGCTTGCGGGCCGCGAAACCCTTACCTGCTATCGGATTTACGATAATAGTGTAGCTTTTTATCAAAATAAACCCCCAGAGGAAGTGCAGCTATTTTTAATTATTTATTTCTTTTTATCTTTTCGCAACTTATTCAATATATTTTTTATAGGTGATTTTTTCTTTTCAGGTGGTTTTTCATTTTCAGGCGGTTTTTCCTTTATTGTAAAATCTTCGCCATACTTTCTTTTATACATTTCCAGCCTTGATTCAATATTTTTATTTCTGGAGATATCGCTTCCGGCTTCGGATTTCCGCGGTCTGTTTCTGCTTTCTTTCCTGTACTGCGTCTGGGTTGCGGATTTTTGATGATCGGCAGGCCTTTGCGGAGGCCGTCTGTCATTTCCGCCCTGGTTCCTGTAAGGTCCGCTTCCGCGGCCTGAATTACGGGATGACCGGCTGCCGGAACCGGCAGGGGGTTTTCTGCCAGGCTGTCCTCGCCGGGGGTTTCCCTGGCCGAAATGCCTTTTCAAGGACAAAACAAACATTCCGGCGCTTTTATCTTCTTCGAGGAGGGATTCATCAACCCATGCTACAGGAATCTTCATGTTAATGAAGTTTTCAATATTTTCAAGATTGAATACATATTTTTCACAGGCAAGACTTATGGCTTTTCCCGACTTTCCGGCCCGGGCAGTCCTTCCGATACGATGGACATAATTTTCACAGTCCTCCGGAAGATCAAAGTTAACAACCATATCAAGATCATCTACATGAAGGCCTCTTGCAGCAACATCTGTCGCAACAAGAAAAGGTATTTTTCCGGATTTAAGGTCGTTTATTACCTGTGTCCTTTTTTTCTGGGGAAGGTCTCCCATAATGTAATGGCAGTCAATTCCGTTTATCCTGAGCCTCTTCGAAAGCTCAATTGCGCCGGTTTTTGTATTTGTGAAAATCAGCATATTTCCCGGTTTTTCCTTTTTCAGAATCCCGAGCAGGACCCGCAGCTTTTCGCTGGTCGAAACGTGGTATAATTCCTGGCTGATTTCTTCCAATGTAATATTTTCAGGATTTATCACAACCTCTTCAGGATTATTCATGAATTTCCAGGCAAGGTTTTTGACTCTTGTACGCAGGGTTGCCGAGAAAAGCATGGTTTGTCTTTTGTCGTTTCCCGGAGCGCGTTTGATAATTTCCCTGATATCAGGATAAAAACCCATATCAAGCATACGGTCGGCCTCATCAAGGACAAGGAAGGAAATATCACCGATAAAAAGCTTTCCGGATTTCATAAAATCAATAAGCCTGCCGGGAGTGCCTATAATGATATTTGTCCCTTCTTTTATGGCCTGCTCCTGCCTGCTGTAGCCCACACCTCCGAAGATGCTGGCGATTGAATAAGGCAGGCTTCCTCTAAGCCTGTTGGCCTCTTCTTCAATCTGAAGAGCAAGCTCTCTTGTCGGGACAAGAATCAGGGCTTTTTCTGTTTTTGTTTTTCCCATAAGAAAAAGCTGAAAAATCGTTATCAGAAAGGCGGCTGTTTTGCCGGTGCCTGTCTGCGACTGCACGCACAAATCGCTTCCGGAAAGCGAATGTCCGAAAGTTTCGGCCTGCACAGCTGTACAATCTTCGAAGCCGGCATCTTTTACAGCCTTAAGTATTTTCGGGTCAAAATTAAAGTCAGTGAATTTCATAATTATTACTCAAGTTCAATTTATCTATGAAATATAAACTGTTTGCCGTGAAAAGCCAAGACCGCAAACCGAATTGTCACGAATATAAAAAAAATCCTCCGGGATCCCGTTTGGGTCCGGAGGAAGTTAGAAGGAGATAATGCCGTTGACTTTTTACTTCCCTGGCCTTTATCTGCAGATATTGTTCTGCATTAATCAGCACTGATAACAGTATACTGAAGAATATCATTATTTAAATATTTCTTAAGAATATTTAATATAAATATTGCATCAGATAAAAAGGTACTGGCATTTTGAGCTTAACAGTTTACTGTATGCTTCCTCATAGTTATCACCGGCAGTATAAGTCTTTATATCGTCTTCCAGCTCAAAACCCGGAGCAATTTCAAATCTCATTACAGGGTGCCTGATTGTCGTTTCAACCTGGATGTCTGACAGGCCCTTTTTATTCAGGAAACGGTAAAAAGAATTTTCCGACACCGGAATTCTGCTTCCATCACGGTTATATAAATATCCGGAAGCATCAAGCATCTGCTCAAAAGGACCTTTGGAATAATGAAAAGCCCTGCTTATCGGGACCCTGTCGCCCAGGATGCCCTGGTCTTTAAGTGCTATTTCCATTTTTGTAATCATTCCGTAAAAATCAACATAACTCATTTCAGAACGGAACAGCATAACAGCAATATCCGTATTTATATTGTTTTTATGAAGTATGGCCGGAATATCGTAATTAACTATATAGAAATCACGGTATTTTTTGATGCTCTGATCGCTTATTACAATCATGTTTTTGCGTTCGACCCAGATATCAAATAATTCCCGGTAATCCATTTTTAAAAGTTTCAGTGCATCGAAGGCCCCGACTATTTTTGCCGATTCGAAATCTTCCCGGAATGTCTGCTCGAATATTTTTTTCATGTATGGAGAAAAAGCAGACTTGCCTCTACTTGTATAATAAAGCTTGACCCTGTAGTGTTCCTGGATTATTTTCCTGCTTACAATAAAATCCCCGGGAAGATTTGCAAGATATACAAGTTTAATATTGTTTTTATAAAAATCATTATTGCGGATTACTTTCATTATTACGCTTTCGGCAAGAATCCCGTTCGTTTCAGGGCGCAGGTAAACAAAAATATCATTGAACTCCGGAGCCCCTTTTTCTGTAAACGGTATAACAATTGTAGGCATTCTGACTTTCGAAGATTCCTTTTTACCCATACATAAAATATTACTGCATGGATTGACAATTAGCAATCAGAATGGAAATGCCCTGGAAGTACAATGGAAAAAGGAAGAAGAAAACTACTGGCAAAGTCAGGGTAGAGGTACGCGGCCTTTCCGATATAAGTCGATCAAAATTTTAATCGGAGATAAAAAATTATTTTTCTAACCATAGAGCAAGAAGAAAATATCATTTAAGCAATTGAAAAAAATAAAAGCGAGACATTAAAACTCTTATTATCACAAATAAACGGGGTACAATATTATCATAAAAATTT
>CAZKOK010000401.1:3223-4331 GCA_964554355.1 uncultured Spirochaetia bacterium
TTGCCGGCAGTAATATTTGTATTCAGGACTTGTGGGTAATTAGCAGTGTTTCCGCAGGAATGACGGCTTTTGCCGGCTTATGAATATCAGTATAGGTCCCGGAGGCCGGTGTCCCGCTGGATGTGGCCTGTGCCGCTGCTTTTACCGGATGCTGTACCTGATGACGAAGATGATGGGGATGACGAAGAAGACGGGGCTGGAGGAGGGTTCACTTCTCCTGCTCTCCAGGCTACGACTCTGGACAGGAATACGCCTATGGCTTTTTCCGATTTTTTTCGGGAATCCTTTAAATGGTCTGCCACTTTCTGCAGTGTTTTCAGATCCACAGAATTCAGCGGGGAAAATACATAATCGAAATTCCGGTCCATGGTTTGAGGCTCCTTTGCATTAAGAATAACTCAACAAGCGGTTTTTATCAATATTTGCCCGGGGAAATGGAATAAATACCCCGCTTTACTCTCCCGAATCCCAGAAGGGCACAATTTCAAATTCTGCTCCTGCCCTTGCCGAGGAATCCTCAAAAAGATAACCGAAGGACAGGGCCAGATCCGGAGATTTCTCAACGGCAATGCTGTAGTATTTTTCCGCATCATATCTTTTATTCAGTGCAAGATAGCATTGGGATAGCGTCATATTCAAAAGAATGGATTCAGGATCTTTTTTCAGCCCCTGTTTCAGAATATCTACAGCATTGCTGAAATTATCATCGCTTATATAAACGTTCGCCAGATTCAGATAAGCGGCTTTGAAATCAGGATCTGTATCAAGTATATCTTTCAGGATTTTTTCAGCTTCCGGAGTTTTCCCGAACCGGGCATGAAATGCGGCCAGCTGGTTTTTGAATTTCAATTCAAAGCGGCTTCCTGCGGATGCAATCTTTTGTTCAAGACTTTTAATCCCCTGGGTGTATAAAACATCATACACCTCATCCATGCTTTCTGCGGTCTTCGCTTCCGTTGCCTGTGCAGCAGGAGGAATTATATCGAGGGGCGATTCCGGCAGCGGGATGGGAGGATAAAGGTCCCGTTTGCTTTTTACCGGAATAAATTCAATTTTGTCCTCTTTATCAATTACCTTGCTGGCATATTCCCATGCTTTCATGAATCCT